>JAFAWJ010001098.1 GCA_019242065.1 Chloroflexota bacterium | reverse complement strand
GGAAGCACCTGGGCCGTCTGCTACAACTGCACGAAGCCGCCGACGGACAACAAACTGGTCCGTCAGGCACTCGGCTATGCGCTGGATCGGCAACGCATCGCGGATACCGTCTGGCACGGCCTGGAGCCGCCAATCGTCTTGCCGTGGAATGCTGCATCGCCGGCCTTCGACGCGAGCAAGACCAGCGCCTACGCGTTTGACCTCGACAAAGCCCGGGCGCTGCTCGCGCAAGCTGCTCCGACGACGACTGCGCTCGAGCTCATCTGGGCAGCCGGTCCGCCTGAGTTTGCGACGATCGCCCAGATCTATCAGTCTGACCTGCAACAGATTGGCCTCGACGTTACGCTCAAGCCGATCGAAGGTCCGGCCTACGTGCAGTACGCTAACGGCCTCCAGTATCAAGGCATCCGCATCGCAGCGTATGGCCAGGCGAACCTGAACGCAGCCGCGAGCGCCACCATCAGCTCGCTCTACGCGCCCCAGAACAACTTCTCCGGCTTCCAGGACGACGCGTACACGCAGCTGGTCAACGAAGTGACCACGGAAACGGATCCGGCCAATCAGCAACAGCTCGATGCGCAGTTGACCGACTACTACCTGGACCAGTCCTGGGTCCAGCAGTTGGTGCCCAATCCTGAACACGTGGCAGCGCACGCCAACGTGCGCGGCCTTCGCTACGACATGCGGCCCGGGCTGGTTCTCGGGGAGGTGTGGCTGTCATGACGACTGCGAATACCCCATCAGACGCCGTCTATGTGCTGGGCCGCTCGTCGGAGGAGACCCGGGCATTGATCCGGAGAGGTCAACTCCAGGAGTCAGTCACGCGTCGCTTCTTGCAGGACGCGGGCCTCGCGCCGGACATGAAGGTGCTCGACGTCGGCACGGGAGCCGGTGACGTCGCGATCCTGGCCGCTGAACTTGTTGGGCCCGAGGGCCGGGTTATAGGCATCGATCACAACCCGGCCATTCTGGAGGTTGCCAGGGCACGGGCGTCCGATAGTGGCCTTCATCACCTCACCTTTGTCGCCGGCGATCTGCGACAAATGGATCTCGGCGATGACTTTGACGCAGTGATCGGACGTCACGTGCTGCTGTACACCGGCGACCCGGTCGCTGCGGTGCGGACGCTCGTGGACCAGCTACGCCCAGGCGGGCTCGTCGCCTTCCAAGAATACGACACGCTCGCCGAGTCGCTGGTGTATCCACCTTCGCCACTGTACGACCGTTGGCTCAACTGGATGCGGCAGGTCTTTACTCGGGGTGGCGTAGACGTCATGATGGGGCGTCGCCTATTCCAGGTCTTCCTGGACGCCGGTCTCGCCGAACCGAAGTTGCGTTTGGAGGCCACCATCGGTGGTGGGCCGGAGTATGCGTTCTATGCCGTTTGCGCGCGGGCTCTCGAGGCGACGCTACCGAAGCTGCTGGAATACGGTTTGGCGACAGCGGAGGAGGTCGATATCAGCACGTTTGAGCAGCGCTTACGTGCCGAGATCGTAGGCCAGCGGGGCATTGTCGCGCATCACCCAATTATCGGTGCGTCGGCGAATAAGGCACTGTGACCCGGCGACTGGAGGTGGCCGGACGTATGACGTTGGGCAGTCGCGCACTGTGCCGGTAGTGGTGAATTGACGAACAACAGAATGAACTGCTGCACCTCCTGTGCGCGAATCTCGCCTTGTTGGGCCCGCTCCGATGGTCGAGGTCAGCTTGTTCGACAGGATCGTTGGCGGTCACAGAGCGAGGCCAGGTGAGTGGGTACTGGCAAGAGGAAGGAGACAAACCGGTGTCACGCGCACGAACCGCAGCTGCACTCGCTCTGCTCGCCGTCACGATTTTCTCGTCCGTGATCGAAGGTCGTGTCCTGGCGGACCTGTCGCCTGGACCGGCGTCCGTATCAACGGAGCCGGCCGCGGTGCTCCAACGTTTCCTGCAGGCACGTAATCAGGGGCACGTGGACGCAGCGATGCAATTGGTAAGCGACGGCATCAGGTTCACGGGACACTCCGCCTGTACGGCCCAGGTCCCGTGCGTCGGTGCAAGCGCCTTCCGCGGAGGGCTGGAGCAATCGATCGTAGATCACGTCAAAACCGCGACTGTGGGTGCTGCCCAGGACTCTGGCACAACGGTGCGGCTGAGCATTCTGCTCACCAGTCCGGCTCGCACGGCCATTGGTGTGGATCGCACGCTTGCCGACGTTACCGCGGAAGTCACAAGCGGCAGTATCATCAGCTTCCGCAGCGACCCGGACACCGACGATGCACAGACGCATTGGTGGCTCGACCACAAGTCCGCGTCACACACCGCATCGTCATCCTCGCCGTGGTGCAGGATGCGTCACGACGCCGACCCCCTGTACCAGTTTTAACTCGACACGTGTCCCACTTTTAAATCGGCGCTCACAAGCGTGCGCTCTTCGTGAGAACCGACAGTCACGCTCCCGTAGAGCTGTACGGATCAAGTGCGTCGCGCAGGCCGTCACCGACATAGTTGACGCTCAGGATGGTCAGAAAGATGAAGATGCCTGGCGCCAGGGCCAGCCACGGCGCGGTGGTCAGCGTTGTCTGTGAGACTCGCAACATGTTGCCCCAGGATGCCGTCGGCAGCTGGATGCCGAGTCCGATGAACGACATTGCCGACTCCGTCAAGATCGCGCCGCCGATGCCCAGCGTGGCGGCTACAATGACCGGGCCGATCGAGTTCGGCAGGATGTGATGCCACATGAGGCGGTGCGTCGAAGAACCCAGGGCGCGCGCGGCAATCACGTACTCCCGCTCGCGGTGCTGCAGGAAATCGGCCCGGACCAAGCGCGCGATCGGCATCCACCGAAGCAAACCAATGATCAGCACAATGGTGGCGAAGCTGGTCCCGAAGAACACCGCCAGCAGGATCAGGATGAACAATTGCGGAAAGGCCAAGACAGCTTCGGTAAAGCGCATCAGCAGGCTGTCAACCGCACCCCCGACGTAGCCGGCGGTTGCGCCCAGCAGCACGCCAACCGACAGTGACAGGACCACGGCCAGCACACCCACCGCCAGCGAGATCCGACCCCCTACCAGCGTGCGTGTCAGCTCGTCGCGGCCCAGATCATCTGTGCCGAACGGGTGCTGTAGCGAAGGCGCTTGGAAGCGTAGCGGCAGATTCGTGCGGTCGGGGTTGTATGGCGACAGTGGCGCCAGCACAGCTACGCCGATGAGCATCAACACGCACAGGGCGATGGCAGCCAGTTGATGCCGGCGAAATCTCCGCCAGCCCATCCGTCGCCGCCTCGAGCCGACCGCCTGCACGACTGCCGAGCCGTGTGCTCTGAGCACATCGACGCCAGCCGGCGTGAAGGTCAACGAGCTCATGTCAGGCGAATGCGTGGGTCGAGCCACGCGTACACCAGGTCGCATACAAGCGCGGTGAAAATCACCAGCACGGCAACGATGGTTACCAGTCCCAGCAGCACGGGGTAGTCGAACCGCAGCGCTGAATCCAGGAATAGGCGCCCCATGCCTGGCCAGGCGAAGATGCTTTCGACAACCACAGCACCCGAGAACAGGGCGGGCACCTCGAGTGCTAGCAGCGTCACCACCGGCAGCGCCGCGTTTCGCACCACGTGGCGCACGATCACCGCGCGTTCACCAAGACCTTTGGCTCGACCAGTGCGCAGATAGTCGTGGCCCAGGACCTCCAGCATCGCGGTCCGAACGTGGCGGGTGTACTGGCTGGCGTTGAACAGCGCCAGCACGGCCACAGGCAACACGAGGTGACTGACGCGATCGGGTACGCTCCCGCCACTCGGGCCGAGCGTGACCATGCCGGTGGCCGGTAAGGCGGGCAGTCCCCAGGCGCGAAACTGTACTGCAAACAAGACGATGAGCAGCAGCCCACTCCAGAACGTCGGTACGGCATGCCCGATGGAGCTGAGCAGGGTGGCCAGGTAGTCCACCCACGAGTGCTGCCGCACGGCGGCCAGGACGCCGAGTGGCAGGGCGATGACCAGTGTCACTACCAACGCGAGTCCCTGCAGCAGCAGGGTATTGGGCAATCGGTCGGCGATCAGGGTGGCCACTGGCTGGTGAGTCGCGTAGGAAATGCCGAAGTCCCCGCGCAGCATGCTGCCCAACCACTGCAGATAGCGAACAGGAGCTGGCTGGTCGAGACCGTAGTAATGGCGCAGTTGCTGGAGGTCAGCCGCGGATATGCTCGGGTCGGCGGCGTACTGGGCCAGAGGTCCGCCGGGAAGGAGCAGCGTCAGGCCAAAGACCAGGAGCGTGATCAGCAACAGCAGCGGCACAGCCTGAACCAACCGGCCGAGGACGTACCGCTGCATTCGTCTGCCTGGCCGAGAGCGCAGAGCGCTACGGCTCGCCTCTACGACTCGGCTTGGCCAAGCGCGTCATCACGCTCATCCTGACTACTGGTCTCGCCGCCAGTCCTGAACATTCCACGTGATGACGTCATTGACATCAGTCTGCCAACCTTCGACGTAGTTCTTGCGCGCGTCCACCTGGAGGGAAGGAAACAGGGGGATGACTGGCTCGTCGGCACGGATTAGCTGTGAAACTGCTACATAGGCTGCCTGGCGCTGTGTGTCGTCCAGCGTGGTTCCTGCGGCTGCGACGGCCTGATCCACTTTGGGGTCCTGGATTCGGTCCCAGTTCAGCCCCGTCTGAAGTTGCGGGGTGGGCACCTGGTCGCTGGCGTACTGGCTGTGCAGATACGCCTGCGGATCAATCGGGATGTTGCGAGGGAACAGGACGAGGTCAAAGCTGCCGAGACTCAAGGGGCTATTCACAGCAAAACCGCCCGTCAGGACTGCTGGAGGCAACTCCTTGGACTCGATCTCGATCCCAACCGCCCCCAGGTTGCTTGCGATCACCTGCGCGGTTTCCTCCGAAAGTCTGTTGCCCAGGCCGTTGATTAGGCTCAGGTGGGCGCGTACCCCGCCTTTGCTGCGGACGCCGTCTGAGCCCATAACCCAGCCTGCCTCATCAAGGAGTTGTTGCGCGTGGTCTGGACTGAAATCGGTGGGAGGGAGATCCACCGCGTAGGGACCCACCGGCAAGAGTGATCCAGCAACCTTGACTTTGTCAGCCATCAGGCTATCAACGAGGGATTGCTTGTCGATTGCCAGGTCGATCGCTTGTCGAACACGCAGATCGCCGAGTATGGGATGCGAGCAGGCCGGATCGCCCTGTTGCGGCCCACTCGAACAACTCGTATTGACGAACAGCTGCCAGACACCTGCTTGTGGACCTGGGGCTGGGTCGACACTGACGTCGGGCAGCGTCGCGAGCAAGGGCAGGAAGGTCGGGTCTAGAAACCAGGCCGCATCGACGTCGCCGGCTTGCATCGCCTGGATTTCGCTGGCCTTGTCAGGCACAACCTTCTCGATGACCTCGTCGATGTATGGCTTGCCTGGCTCGCGGTAGTTCGGATTGCGGTCAAAGGTGATCGAGTCCCCAACCACCCACGACGTGAACACAAACGGGCCCGTGCCCACGGTTGTCGCCTGGTTGAACGGATCCTGCGCGATGCTGGTCTGTCCGTTGAACACGTGCGCTGGGAAGACCGAGGGAAACGCCAGACGATACGGCGCGTACAGTTGCTTATAGGTCACCACCACCGTGTTGTCGTCAGGCGCGGCGACCGAATCCATCACTGCGTAGTCACTGCGATCGGCCACCGGGTTGGAAGGGTCCATGATCATCTGGTAGGTGAACACGACGTCCTGGCTGGTGAAGGGCTGGCCGTCAGACCAGGTCACGCCGGGCTTGATCCTCCAGGTCACGACGGTACCGTCGGCTGAAACGCCGCCATTCGCCTGGGTAGGGATTTCCGCTGCAAGGACAGGCAGGTAAGACCCATCGGGACCGACACGCGCGAGACCCTGAAGGTCGAGGTTGGCCAGCAGCCTGGTGCCTGCGTCGTTGGCGAAGTACGGGTTGAGCGTTGGAGGCGCACCCGATGTGGCCAGCCGCAGAGTGCCGCCCGCTCTGGGCTGGCCACCGGTAGGCGTTTGGGCGGTGGCTGGCGCCGTCACGAGGAGAAAGCCAAGCGCCGAGGTGGCACACGTACGCCACGCGAGCTGGAAGAAGGCGGCCGACGTTCGGATCATGCTCGGTAAAAGGTCCTTTCCACGGCTCCGTCCCGAAGCTGACCTGGTTGGTTCGGGACGATCCGTGTGGTTGGCCGTGGGTTCGCCGGGTGCGGCAGAGTCAACTGGCTGCGTCCGGCGGATCCCACGCCCGCATACAGTCTCCGCTTGCTCGACGCGAGAGGTCATCCGTGCAGCCACTCAACTTGTCGATCGAATCGGTGGCGGACTTTACCCAACGGCTCGAGCGTGGACAGAACGGTCAGCCGATGCCGTGGCGTAGAGCGTACGCCGTCGTACCGGCTCGGTTGTGTGTGCCCACTTTGGCATACACGTTGGCGATGTGTCGCTCGACCGTCCGCAAGCTGAGCACCAGCGTCGAGGCGATGTGGTGGCGTCCAAACCCCCAAACGTGGCGTTCGGGATGCTCCTTCAGCGATCCATTTACGCCTGATTTCTACGTACTTTAGCTTTCACACTGGACTTCCGCCCAGCCACCTATGCGCTCCAGGCCTTGCAGGGCGAGATCCGTGCAGTAACCGGACGCCATCGGCATGAACCTGAGGGAACCATCCGGCTCACATTGCGCTTCGGCCCAGGTCCCAATGTGTACAAGCGCCTGGCGGGTTTGATTCGAACAGGCGACGCCATCGGTAACGGCCTGGGCGTAGGCGTGCGGAGTCGCGGCAACCACGCCGATCAATGCCACCCCCGCTGCGTAGCGAGCCAGTGAATGGATAGACAACGGTGCTCCTCCTCATACGGATGCGATGGCTCACGCTAGAGCGGACTTCGGCTTCAGACCATGCAGAACCGCGCACTCCACCCACGCAAGTGGCCACGCAGGCGAACACAGTGCTGTATGCTCGCCCTGATAAGGAAGTTCGGTGTGGACGGTCCTGTGGCCATTGAGCCAGGCGGGTTCGGGGAGCTTCTGCGTCGTTATCGAATCGCGGCGGGGCTGACGCAGGAGGCGCTCGCCGAAAAGGCGGGTTTGAGTGCGCGTGGCCTGTCCGATCTGGAGCGCGGGCTTCGCAAGTGGCCACAGGCGGCGACCGTTCGACGCATCGTCGCGGCGCTGAACCTGGATGCAGGCGAAGCGGCTCGGCTGCAAGCAGCCGGGATGCCACCGCTGCCAGCGCAACGCTCGTTCGTGAACCCGGTCGGCTCCGCCGCCAGGGTTCCGGTTCAACTCACCAGCTTCATCGGACGGGAGAAGGAAGTTGCTGAGGTCGAGCGACTCCTCGATCGCACTCGTTTG
>JAFAWJ010000986.1 GCA_019242065.1 Chloroflexota bacterium | reverse complement strand
CGGTGGGATGGTCGTTGCCCGCCTGGGGCGGGACCTCGTGCCCGATCAGCCAGCGCGTCGCCTGGAAGTCGAGCATGGCGATCTGGGCCTCGAGCAGGGACGTGTGCACCCACTGGCCCTCGCCCGAGCGTTCCCGCTCGATCAGCGCCGCCATGATGCCGTGCGCCAGGAACATGCCGGAGCACAAATCGGAGATGGCGATGCCCACGCGCCACGGACCGCCACCCGGCGGGCCGGTAATGCTCATCAGCCCGCCCATGCCCTGGGCGATCTGATCGACGCCCGGGCGGTCGCCGTAGGGTCCGTCCTGACCGAAGCCCGAGATGCTGCCCATGACGATGCGCGGATTGATCTGCTTGAGCGTGGCGTAGTCGATCTTCAGCCGATATTTGACGGCGGCCCGAAAGTTCTCGGCGACGACGTCGGCGTCCGCCACCAGGCGGTAGAACACCTCGCGGCCCGCGTCGGTCTGCAGGTCGAGGAACATCGAGCGTTTGTTGCGGTGCAGGTTCTCGCGATCGAAGCCGGGGAAGCTGGCGTCGACGCCACCCGCGGCTGGCCGCGTGACCTGAATGACCTGGGCGCCGAGATCGGCCAGGACGCGGACGGCGGTCGGGCCCGCGCGGGCCTGGCACAGGTCGAGGACTTTGATGTGAGCCAGCGGGCCGGCGGTCATCGGGGTGGGTGCGAACAACTCTCGAGCACGGGGTTCATGCTACGCCCGCCCAGCGAACGACGAGCGCGAACGGTAGTACAGTCTGTCCGAAATTACTCACACACTCAGGGGACAGATATGACGCAACCATCGATTGCTCGTCTGGGGCATGTCGGCATCCACGCGTTCGACATCGAGAAGGAACGCGCTTTTTACGAGGACGTGCTCGGTCTGCAGGTGACTGACGAGGACCCGAAGATGGGCATGGTCTTCATGAGCTCGCGTCCGGACGACGAGCATCACGAGTTCCTGATTTGCGGTGGCAGAAACGTCGCCGACAAGGATGCGCTGCTGCTCCAGCAGGTCTCATTCCGCTGCGACAGCCTGGACGACGTGATCGGGTTCTACAAGCGCTTCAAGGCGCACAACGTCCAGTTCGACATGATCGTCTCGCACGGCAACGCGGTCGGCCTGTACTTTCGAGACCCCGAAGGCAACCGCTGCGAGGTGTACTGGCCGACGGGCCTGAAGGCGCGTCAGCCGTTTCTCGAGATGGTGAACCTGGACGAGGACCCCGACGAGATCATGCGCAAGATCACGGCCTCCGTCGCGGAGCATGGCGAAGACGGCATCGTCGACATGCGGGCAATTCAGTTGCAGGACGTCCCCACGTCGTCGTAACCAGGTGGTGGCGTCCCGTCGGAAGCTAGAGTTGAGCGCATGACGCTTGACGCGTTTCCGCACATCATCCCTGCCGAGTGCCTCGAACGCTTCAACCTGGTCGCCACTGGTCCCGCGCTCGATTTCCTGCGCGGACTGCGCGGCCGGGCGAACCTGGCGCCCATGTGGGACCTCGATGCCCGCTTCCGTTCGATGGACGCCGTCGATGGCTACGTCCAGGTGCTCACGCTGTGCCTGCCACCCATCGAGCAGATGGCGCGCGGCGCGGCCGGCCTCGACCTCGCCCGCCTGGCCAACGACACCATGGCCGAGCTCGTGCGCCGCCACCCTGATCGCTTCGTCGGCTTCGCCGCGTCGCTGCCACTCGACGAACCCGAAACTGCAATTCGCGAGCTGGACCGCGCGGTCCACGACCTGAGCGCGCTCGGCGCGCAGGTCTTCACCAACTCCAATGGCGAGGCCATGGATGCCCCGCGTTTCGAAGCGCTGTGGACCCGCCTGGAGGAGCTGGACGCCTGCGTCTGGGTGCACGGCGCCCGCCAACCCACGACGCCGGACTTCAAAGGCGAATCGCGCTCGCGCTTCGGTCTGTGGGCGGCACTCGGTTGGCCGTACGAGATGGGCATGTTCGCTGCGCGCATGGTGGCCTCGGGCGTGCTCGAGCGCCATCCGCGCCTGCGCTTCCTGCTGCATCACAGCGGCGGTATGCTGCCCACCTTCAGCCGACGTGTGAACGGCTCGTGGCTCGAGCTGCAGGCTGCAGCAGAGGACGACGAGGCCGCGTACGCGCAGCTGCCGCGCCCGCCCGCGGAGTACTTTGCGCAGTTTTATGCGGACACTTCGGGGCAGACTCCAGTCGCGATCCGCGCCGCCATCGAATTCCTGGGGGCCGACCATGTCCTGCTGGGTAGCGACGCTCCGTTCAGCGTGCCGGCCGATCACCTGGCGACGCTGTCGCGGCTGCGATTGCCAGATGACCAGTACGCGCTGCTGGTGGGCGGCAATGCTCAGCGCGAGCTCCGCCTTAAACTGGACCGCACATGACGCGCATCGACGTGCACGCGCACTACTATCCGCCCGCGCTTTACGAGTTGCTGGAGCGCGTCGCTGGCCAGCCACGGTACCGCGCTCGAGGTATGGTGCCCGGCTTCTCGCACCACGTGTCGATCGAGGGTCAGCTGGAGTTGATGAACGCGGCGGGGATCGACTGCATGGTCATGTCGCTGGGCAATACCCCGCCGTACTATCCGGCGGTCGACGCCGCCGCCGCGGCTGCCCGCGGTGGCAATGACCTGTACGTCGACCTGCACACGCGCTTTCCAGGTCGCTTCCGGGCCTTCATCGGCCTGCCGTTGCCGCACGTGGACGCCGCGCTGGAGGAGCTGGAACGTGGCTTGGGGCTGCCCGGCGTCGTCGGCGTGGGTCTCGGGTGCTCGGTGCTCGGTCAGCCGCTGGACGATCCAGCGTTTGACCCGCTCTTTGCAGAGCTGAATCGACGCCGCAGCGTGGTCTTCCTGCATCCGGTGGGCGCCGGCGGCGGACCCAACAGCGAGGACTTCAGCCTGACGTGGATGGTTGCGTCGCGGTTCGAAGACACGATCGCCATGGCGCGCCTGATCCTTTCAGGTCTGACGCTGCGCTACCCCAATATCCAGTTCATCATTCCGCACCTGGGCGGCACCATGGCGCTGTTTTTACAGCGCATGGACAACGTGGCTGGACGTGATGGCTGGCAAGAAAAGTACAGCACCGAGGTGCTGCCTGGCGATCTCGCCCGGCGGTTCTGGTTTGATACGGTCAACGAGCAGCACTCCGCCTTGCGCTGTGCGTGCGAGACCTTTGGCGCCGACCGCCTCATGCTCGGCACGGACTGGCCCATGCTGCCGCCTGAGAAGCTGAAGCACTTCGTGGACTACGTGCCTGAGGCGCTTTCATCGGACGACGCAACGCGCATCCTGGACGTGAACGCCGCCCGCCTCCTCGGTCTGAACTGACCTATACGTTCGGAAGATGGTGGCATAAGGACTTGGAATATCCGCCCGCCGGCCAGGCGCGTTAGCCTGCACACACCTATGCCAACGATTCACGACATGGTCCAGCGCGCCGAAGAGCTGCTGCCCCGGCTGCGCGAGCGCAGCGCGGCGACCGAGGCGCTCGGCCACCTACCGCCCGAAACCGTTGCGGACTTTCGCGAGGGTGGCTTCTTCCGCGTGTTGCAGCCAGGCCGTTTCGGTGGAATGGAGCTGGACTACGGCCGCGTGCAGTTCGAGCTGTGCGGCACCCTGGGTCAGGCGTGCGGCTCGGCGGCCTGGGTCCAGATGGTGGTCGCCTGCCACGCCTGGTGTCTGGCCATGTTTCCGGACGCCGCCCAGCAAGCGGTATGGGGCAAAGACCCTGAGACCCTCGTCGCGTCGGCCTTCGGCTTCACCACGGGCAAGGGTCGTCCCGTCGAAGGCGGCTACTGGGTGGAGGGCGACTGGGTGTTTTCCAGCGGGAGTGACCTGTGCCAGTGGATCATCCTGGGCACGCTGGTGGAGCAGGCCGGTCCGCCACAAATGCTGTGGAGCCTGTTGCCGCGCACGGACTGGGAGATCCTGGACACCTGGCACGCCGCGGGACTGAAAGGCAGCGCCAGCAACAATATCCGCGTGAAAGGCGCGTTCGTCCCCAACGAGTTCACGCTGGACCGTCCGTTTGGACCGCGCACCGAGCCGCCGCCGGGCAGCCTGGTCAACCCCAATCCAATATATGCGCTGCCGCTGACAGGGTTCTTCTACTTCAACGTGACGACCGAGGCGCTCGGGGTGGCACGCGGCGCCATCAACGCGTACGCGGACCAGTTGACGGGGCGCGGGGATCGACCGAACCTGGTGGGTCGCCAGTTGCGACTGGCGGAGTCCTCAGCCGAGGTGGATGCGGCCGAAGCGCTGATCCGTTCGGACGTCGAGGTGATCGACCGTATCCTGCACGAAGGTCTGCCGCTGGACCCGATGTTCCAGGCTAAACTCGGGCGCGACCTGAGCTTCATGGTCGACCTGTGTGCTCGGGCAGTTGACCGACTGACTACCGGAGTCGGAGCGCAGGGTATGGGCGACAACAACGCGGTGCACCGTGCCTCGCGCGACCTGCACGCGATTGGCAATCACGCGGTCAACAACTGGGAGTTCCAGGGGCTGAATTACAGTCGCGCGCGGACCGGTCTCCCACCAATTCAAATGTTCTGAGCGCGGATTGCTCAGGCGAGGCAGCGGAGCGGCTGGCCGCCGTTGAAGGCCACCATGTCTGTCAGTGCGGCAAGGGTGTCGAGGGGCGTGCCTGGCTCCGCGCCCTCGAGCTCGGCGTAGGCACGGTGGAGATTGCCGACGATGCGCTCCGCATCTGTCAGCTCGGCAAACGGGCCGAGGTCCAGTTCACGCGCCAGCTCGAGCGGACTCAGTCCGGCGGCTTTGCCGCGCGCCGCGGCATCCTGGACGAAATGGAGATAGGCTTCCACCGGCTCGATCGCCGCCGGCGTGCTGACCGGGCCGTGACCGGCAACGACGATCTCGGCCTCGAACGAACGCAACCACGCCAGCGCCCGCAATGAGCCGCTGACCGAGCCCATGGGCACAAACGGGGTGCCCCCGACGAACAGCAAGTCACCCGTGAAGAGGACCGAACGTTCCGGGATCCAGGCGACCACGTCGTTGGTGGTGTGCGCCGGACATGGCGCCGCGTGCAGCTCGATTCGCAGGTCATCCACCCACACCGTCAGCTGCTGTTCGAAGGTGACAAACGGCGGCGCTGGCTCCAGACTGCCCCAGTCGACGTGCGACCAGAACTGGCCGGCCGGTGGCATCGGCGTGCTGAGAATCTCCTCCCGGCAGCGTGGATGCCCGATGATCGTAGCCAGTGGCAACAGGCAGTTGCCATGGGTGTGGTCGCCGTGATGGTGGGTGTTGACCAGCGTGCGGACTGGCTGGGAGGTGACGCGGGCGATGGCCTCGAGATAGGCGCGCGTCCGGCGCTCGGTGGAGGTCGTGTCGATGGACACGACGCCCTGCCGGCCGACCAGAAATCCGGTGTTGTTCAAGAACCAGCTGCCGTCGGGCTGAATGTAAGCAAAAATACCTTCTGAGACTTCCTCGACGCGCGGAGGGTCGGTCTCCAGGTGTTCGACGTGTGCGGTGCTCATACCTGCGTGCGACGCGCTGGCGCCGTGCGCGAGCGCACGGCTTGCAGCTGGTCGGTCGAGAGCGGCTCAGGCAGCGGGCGCTGTGTCGGTGCGGTAAACCGCAGGTTCGAATTGGGGTTGCTGGTGGGCGCGAGCTTGTTGCGCAGCGTGCCGATGCCTTCGACCTCGATTTCGACGACGTCGCCCGGCTGGAGCCAGCGTGCCGGGTAGCCTTTGCGCACGGCTTCGCTAATCGAACCGCCGCCGACGGTACCTGTGGCAATCACGTCGCCAGGCACGATGCGGCTGTCCTGGGCGGCGCGCTCCAGCATCGCTCCGAACGTGTGATGCATGTTCCAGGCATTCCCCTCCATCCACACCACGCCGTTGACGCGTAGCGTGCACTGGACGTGCAGCGTGCCGTTGCGGTAGTAGGCTGCCATCTCGTCGCGCGTCACGATCCACGGTCCAAGCGAGCTGGCGGCATCTTTGCCTTTGGCTGGCCCGAGGCCGAAGACACTTTCGTCGGCCTGCAGGTCGCGGCAGCTCCAGTCGTTGAAGATCGTGAAGCCCAGGATGTAGTCGTCCGCGGCCGCCTCCAGGATGTTGCTGCCTTCGCGGCCGACAATGGCCGCCAGCTCACACTCGTAGTCAAGCTGGTGGGTCGCGGCGGGAAAGGGGACCTCCTCATCCGTGCCGAGGATGCGGAGTGGATTCGAGAAATAAAAGATCGGCAGCCGCGACCAGACTTCCATGCGCGGCCCGCCGGCCTCCCGCGTCCACTGGCCGGTGGCGTGCTCCTCGAAGGCGATGTGATCCCTCACGGTCGGTGGCTGGAGAATTGGCGCGCGCAGACGCACGTCCTGGAGCTTGACGCGCGGTGCGGCGCCGCGGCTCAGGCTGTCGCCGAGCCGTTGCACGGCGTCGGGCCCTGACTCCACAAGCGCGCGCACGTCGTGGAGCGTTTGCTGCGCTCCGAGCGCGCCGGTCGCGTCGACGATGTCCTCACCCACCAGCACGCCTGCCCGAGGACCGAAGCCGGAGTCGTAGGTGAGCAGCTTCATACGGCCGCCACCGCGCGCGGTGCCTGCAACAGCCCATCCATACCCTGTCGGACGTAGTCCACGGCGTGATCCCCGGGCACGATGGTGTGCTCCAGCCTGCCGATTCCGCTGACGTCGAATGTGACGCGCTGCCCGACCCGCGGCCAGCGGTGGAGGTCGACCGAGCAGCTGTAACTCACGGTACCGGTGCCCAGCAGGTCGCCCGGCTCCAGGGTCTCGTTGTCCGAGACGTAGGCGACCAGGTGGTGGGCGAGGAAACTGCGCGGCGACGATGTACTGCCTTCGAACCACACTTCGCCGTCGACGTCGATCCGCACGTCGAGGTTGGCTTCGTCGATTTCGTCGGCGGTGACCATGCACGGGCCGAGCACGGTCGCCCAGTCTTTCATCTTGCCGGGACCCAGAAATTCCGCCTCGAAGAGATACGGATCGCGGGCGCTGCAGTCGATCAGGATCGTATAGCCGGCGATCGCCTGCCTGGCCTGGTCCAGCGACAGGTTGCGGCCACCGCGGCCGATGATGATGCCGATCTCGAGCTCGAGGTCCAGCTTGTCGGAGTAGTAGGGATATGGGATCGGGTCTTCGGGACCGATGATGGCGTCTGGATTGCCCTTGTAGTACGGCGGCCAGCGATACCAGCTCGATCGCTTGGGCGGCGCACCACCTTCGCGACGCGTCATGTGTTCTTCGAAGATCGAAAAATCTCTCAACGAGTTCGGCCGCGGCAGTGGCGCTAGCAGGCGCACCTCGTGCCGATCGAAACTCAGACGCGCGTCGTCCAGTCCTCGCGCCTGGTCGGCCTGGCCGCGGGCGAAGTCGAGCGCGTGCTCCGCTGCCTCGCGCGACTTGTGCTGGCCGCGCAGCCAGCCGATCAGATCGGGCGGCGTGCGCAGTTGGGCGAGCGCGGCCGGCGTTGGCTCGTCGGTCCGCTGCGCGAGGTACGTGGCGTAGGCGGTCGTCAGATCGACGATGCGCCCGTCCAGCAGGGCGCCCAGGCGCCGCTGCGAACCTGTTGGTCCGTTGACGGCAAACGTCACGAGTTTCATAGGTCTCGGTTCACCTCATGTCGAGCATACGTGGGGATGACCTGCGATCACAGGTCCCGGCCGATGCCGCGCATCAGGTCGCGCAGCCAGGCGTGGCCGGGATCGCGATCGACCTGCGTGCTCCAGTACATCGACTCCTGGACGTCGGGAATGGGCACTGGGGGTTCCAGGAGCTTGAGGCCGACGACTCGACGCGCCAGCCGCTCGTGCACCAGGGCCACCAGCCGGCTGCCGCGCAGGAGCTCAGGTAGCAGCGCGAAACTTTCGGTCGTCAGCGTCACGCGGCGCTGGATACCTTTCGAGCCGTACAGCACCTCGGCATGGCTCTGGACGATTGGAGTCCTGAGGCGCCACTCCAGGTGCGGCAAGCGACAGAACAGCTCCAGCGTCATGTGGTCGCCGACATCGGGATGGTCGGCGCTGACGGCGCAGAGCCAGCGGTCGGTGTACAGCACTTCGGTGCACGACTCGGCGAACGACTGGAAGGCGCCGATGCTGAGGTCGACCTCGCCTTGCACGGTGGCGGCCACGGGATCGGCGCTCAGGCCCGACAGTCCGCGCGTGTGGATCGTGACATTGGGCGCCTGGAGTGGCAAACGCGCGGCCAGGCGCGGCAAGAGGAGGGCCATCACGTGATCGCTCATCGCAATCGAAAAGCTGCGTGTGTCGATGCTCGGATCGAAGGTTGGCCGCCAGGTCAGCGTGCGCTCGATGTCGGCCACGGCGTTGGTGAGTGGCTCGACCAGCGAGCTGGCCAGCGTGGTCAGCTGGTATTCACGCCCGCTGCGGACCAGGAGCTCGTCCTTGAACATCTGGCGCAGGCGTCGCAGGTCGCTGCTCATCGCCGGCTGCGTGACGCCCAGCCATTCGCCCGCCTGAGTCACGTTGCGGGTGTGCAGCAGCGCGTGCAGCGACAACAGCAGGTTCAGGTCATAGCGCCGCAGTTTGGCGATCCGCCAGGCGAGGGCATCCCGACCGGCGTGGCCGGTGCCAATCGCGAGAACCTGCTCGCCGCGCTCCACGCCGGCGAGGCTATCACCCGACGGAGTCGGTGCTGCACGTCAATACGTGGTGACGGCCATCGTCGCCGCGGCTTCGGAGTGCCACAGTCGGTACAGGACAACGAAGGCTATGACGGAAATAAGGAGGATCACGGCCACGCCGGCCGCGATGGGCGGGACCGAGCTGACCGACGCCACAGCCACCGCGATGCCGCTGGCGGAATCGAACAGACCGTGGAGAAATGAGACGAACAGATATACCCCGAGCAGTTTGGGCGTCGGTCGCCAGCCACCGTGCGGCAGCTCCTCGAACAGAACGCCACCCAGGATGCCAGTCCACAGTCCGTGGCCCAGCGGCGCCAGCAGACCGCGCAGAAACTCGCTGACGACGAGGTCCGGCAGCGAGAGCCCCACCGCGTGGCCGTCCTGCACCACCAGGAGTGCATTGAAGGCGTAACCGCTCGATTCGAGCGCGGCGAAGCCGAACCCGACGGCCGCGCCGAGCACGATGCCGTCGCGGATGGTGCGCCGCCGCATGCCGTGCGCGATGAACATCAGCGCCAGGAGTTTGACGCCCTCTTCGATCAGGCCGACGCCAAAAAACATGGCCATGCCCGGTTCGATGAACAGGCTCTCCAGGATCGACGCCGCCAGCACGCCGAGGACTCCGCCGACGATGAAGGCGCGGACGACCAGGCTGCCGGTCAGCTCGGGGCTGTTGTAGTGGTCGACGTACCAGATCACCGCCGTGGTGGGGACCAGGAAGCTGCCCAGGAGCACCACCGTCGGGATCATGTTGGTGTTGCTGGTCAGCGCGGTCACGGCGACCGACGCGATCCACAACAGGAGGCCAGTAAAGAACATGCCCCGCCAGCTGAGCGCTGGCCTGGCGCGCTCGCCCGCGGCCCAATCTGGTCGGACGGGTGGCGGAATCATGCCGGGCTTGGGGTCGGTGCGTCAGTGGCCGGGCGGCGTGCCACTGGCGTTCAGGGCTCCATTCGACAGTGTGTACGTGATTGTCACGGGCTGGCCACCGGCCGGATCGGTATACGTCACCGACAACTGATCCGGCCCGGGGCTGCCAATCAACTGCAGCGGCGCAAGACTTGGAGTGGTGGTGTCACTCCCCAGGTACTGATCGCCAAGAAAGAACAGCGTCCACTGGCGGTTTGTCCCGTCGGCCGTGGTCTGCGTGCCTGAAATTCCGATGAGCGGCTGGTCGCCATCAGTGGTCGCCGTCGCGACGCCAGTCACGTCGAAGTTGTTGGCGGCGACGCGCTGCTGGCCCACGTTGATGTCCGCCAGCATGGGTGGTAGCGCGGTCAGCGTCAGGCACACGGTGAGCGTTGTGCCCTGGACTGACGGCTCGAGGTTGCTCAAGTTGGCGGTTACGTTCACGCCGCCGGAGTCGGCCATCGGCAGGACCTTGACCTGACCGGTCGCGCTGGAGCCGGTGAACGCCTGGAGGTTGCCGGTGCTGGGAATGCCTGGAGTGAGTGGCGCGGTGAAAATGACGGCGCCGGCCTGGGCGGTGCCTGGGCGATACGGGGTGGTGCAGTTGGTGTTGGTGACCATGACGCTGCCCCAGGGTCCGCCGAGGTCCGGGAGGTTGCTGGAAAAGTTCCAGGTGGTGTCGGTGACGGGCATCTGGCCGACCAGGACGCCGGGCACAGGCGGGATGGCGGTGGTCGGCGCGGGCTGCGCGGTCTGGGCGCTGGCAAGCGGAGCGAATGCCAGGAGTGCAGCGCCGAGCAGTCCAGCGGTGGCGAGTCGAAACATCGGCACAAGTGTACGCGGCGCGTGATGGATTCTTGATGGCTACTGGGCTGGCGCGTGTTTGACGATCTCGACGTCCTCGACCGTGATTGTCCCCCAGGTCACCAGTGTTCAGTCGAAGACGATGACGCTCTTGAGTGTCTCGCCGCGCTGCATCGCCGCGAAGGCCGAGTCGACCTCGTCCAGCGACACCCGCTGCGTAATCAGCTCACTGAGAAGCAGGTCGCCGCGCAGATACAGGTCCACGAGCAGGGGGAAGTCGCGTGTCGGCAAGCAGTCGCCATACCAGCTGACCCGCAACGAGCCACCCAGGTCAAAGTACCGAGGCAGCTCCAGGGTGATCGTGGAGTCACGACCGGCAACGCCGATGAGCGTCGCGATGCCCGCCAGGTCGCGACACGCCAGCACCTGCTGCAAGACCTGCGCGGACCCGACGCATTCGAAGGCGTAGTCCACGCCGTAGCCGCCGGTGAGCGCCTTGATCTGCTCGACGACGTCGCCTTGGGAGGCGTCGATGGTGTCGGTTGCCCCGAACTGCCGTGCCCACTCGAGCTTCCGCGGCTCCAGGTCCACCGCGATGATGCGCGTGGCATGCGCCAGTCGGGCGCCCTGGATGACGCTGGTGCCGACGGTGCCGCAACCGAACACGGCGACGCTGCTGCCGGCTCGAACGCCAGCCGTGTACCACGCCGCACCGATCCCGGTCATCACGCCGCAGCCGATCAAGCAGGCTTCGGGCGCCCCGATGGCCTGGCTGACTGGAATTGCCTGACCAGCCGCGACGACCGTATGCGTCGCGAACGTGCCGATGCCCAGGATGGGTGGCGGAAACACGCCAGACGGGGTGTGCTGGCGCGGTTTGGCATTCAGGCTTGCCGAGCACAGATGCAGGAGTCCGCGACGACAGAAGCGGCACGTGCCACACGGCGCCCGCCAGGCGAGGATGACGTAGTCGCCGACACGAGGTTGCTCGACGCCCTCGCCGACAGCCTCGACGATGGCGGCGCCCTCGTGACCGAGCAGGATGGGCGGAGTACCGATCTTGCCGTCACGTACGTGGAGGTCGGTGTGACACACGCCACTGGCCAGGATGCGCACCAGAATCTCGCCGGGACCGGGGTCGTCGACCTGGATGGGCTCCGGGTGGACCGCCGCTTCAGCTTCCCAGGTGATGACCGCCTGACTGTCGACTGGCATCTGGCTAATCCCGCTCGGTCGAGGACAGGTGCGGGGCGTGATACGGCGCAATGCGCGACGGCCCTTGCAGCAAGCCGCCGACGGCCAGTCCACGCATGAGATCGCGATCCAGCGTCGCGCCCGTCAGCAACCGCGGGAGCAGCAGGTCGAGCGCGCCCGGCCGCCCGAACAGCTCGCACGATGCCAGGCCGAGCACCGGCACCGGACCGAGCCGACCAATCCAGCACGCCGTGCCAGGTTCGGCGGGGATGCCCATCTGCATCACCTCGCCACCCGCCTGGCGCAGACCCTCGAAGACGACGTCGAGGGGATCGGTGCCCGAGGCGCCCGCCGCCAGGATGAATTCCGCGCCCGCGTGACGCACGGTCTGGTACGCGGCCGCCAGCGACGCGACGTCGGCCTCCGCGCCGATGACCTCGTTCAGCGACGAGCCGTACCACTCCAGGGCGCCGGCGAGCGCGGCGCGGGCCTGCTCGAAGGCGCCGCCGCGCAGACGTGCACTCGGCGCCAGCAACGCGAAGCGCCGCATCTGAAAAGGCTGGACGTCGACGATAGGTCCGTCCGCGTGTGCCACGTCGGCCACGCTGGCCAGGGTCGCTTCGCTCAGGAACAGCGGGGCGCATTTCACGACGCCCAGCGTCGTGCCCGCGTCGACCGGTCGATCGGGCTCTGCAGTGAGCAGCAGCACCCCGTCGAAGCGATTGATGCGGTCGACGGCGTCGCCGTCCACGCGCAGCAGGCCGCGCTCGGTGCTCAGCAGGCTCGTCTGACCGAAATGCGCCGCCTCGAAGGTCACACCAGGGCCGGCAACGGCCGTGGCCATGCGAGTGGCGGCCGCGTCCTCGGAGACGTCGTCGAGGTCGGGCAGCGCGAGGTGGAGCTCGGTCACACCGCGGGCCAGAAGCTCGCGCACGCCATCCGCGTGCACGCTGCTGCCTTTGCGCGCGAGGATCTCGCTGCGCTGGGACGGGTTGCGCACGTCGTGACAGACGATGGCCGCGGAGGGCAGGTCCGGCCCGGCGGCGCCGCGTGAGAGATTGAGGAGGCGCACTGATCCCAATGTACCGCTCACATGGGTGGGGTCGCCACACATACGTGCAGATTGACATAAGTTTGCCGTGCGAAAAGTGCCAGGCTAACTCAGAGCCGGCGAGCCGGCCCCGAGGCCGCCGATCATCAATCCCAGGCGGCGCGCCAACTCAGCCACGTAGTGCTCGTCGGTGTCGCGGTAGGCGCGCTGGCCCGATTCGCGCAGCAGCAGGATGGTGCCTACGACCTGCTCGTGATGGACCATCGGCGCGGCGAGCACTTCGGCCACCGTGACCCTGTCGGCGTACCGCCAGTACGGACGCGGAAACCACATCCGAAGCTGCTGAGGCGCCGCGATCGGTACGCGAATCGCATGCCGGCCGCGTTGGGCCGATCGACTGAACGCGTCCACCGCGAGCGGCCGCGTCCGCGCAACCAGCCCGCGCAACAGGTACGCCGGGCACCGCCCGGCGTACTCGACGGCCACGGGCCACAACCGCTGGGTCTCATGGCTCATCAGCGACAGGACACACAAGCTTCCGGGTCGCTCGGCCAACTCGGCCGCGGCATTTTGAAGTATGAGTGCTGGCTCGGCCGCGCCACTGAACAGGCGTGATGCGCTTGCCATCGCACGCGCCGCGGCAGACACACGCAGGCTGTGCAGGCGCGTTTCACGAGACTTGTGCAGGGCGGTGAGCATCGAACACTTTCAAAAACGGATTCTGTTCCGAATCTGTGACGCTGTCTCTTGAGCTGTTTACACACTCGGACGCCACCCGGGCGACAATAGCTCAGTTACCCACGAGGCCGTTACAAGATTCTGCGGGGTCGTTACAATTGTGATCCAAACTGGATCCTAGAGCGCTTGACGAACACTCGGTGACGGGACGGGAGGGAAGGATATGGATACGGGGGCAAAGGCGTCGACCACGAACGGCGTGACTCATGCAGGCAACGGATCGAAGATCGAGCTTTTGGCCCTGAGCTCGATCGTGGTCACAGGTAACAACCCTCGACGCGCCCTGGTCATCGAGGAGTTGGTGCAATCGATCGCCGCGCACGGACTGCTGCAGCCCATTGTGGTCCGCCGTCGGCGCGGAGCGCGCTACGAGCTGATCGCTGGCCACCGACGTTTCGCCGCGGTGACTGAGCTCGGTTGGACCACCGTGCCAGCGGTCATACGGTCCGACGCTCAGCTTGAAGCGCCCGTGCTCGGGCTGGTCGAAAACCTGCAGCGTCGCGACTTGCATCCGACCGAAGAGGCAGCCGCGCTCGAAGCGCTGGTACGTGTCCGTGGCTGGACGACGCGTCAGGTTGCCTGCGCGGTAAAACGCTCGCAGGCGTACGTGTCCAAGCGCTTGCGCGTCTTCGACGATCCGCTTCTGGCGCCCGCTGTGCTGTCCGATCAGCTGTCGATCTCGGCCGCCGAGGAGCTGCTCGGCCTCGACGAGCGCACGCGCAACAAGCTCCTCAGCCTGGCGATCGAGGAGCAATGGGATCGGCAGCAGGTTCGCGCCGCCGCGCGTGGCAAGGGTCGATTCGCGGCGAATCACCCGGAACGCGAACCCGGGCTGACAGGGCGCTTACGTAAGGTCCGCCTCGAGCTCCGCGCCCTACGTGCTGACCAGCTCACCGAAAGCGATCGACGCGAGCTGCGGATACTGTTCCAGGACCTGGCAATCATGGGCCGCGCGCCAACCGAAGTACGCGCGCCCATCTTCCCGCCACTGGAGCAGTCCAGCGTCGGCAGTCGCCGGCAGCGCAGCAAGTAAGCGAACTGACACGGGCGGGGCCAGATCAAGCCGGCCATCCCGCCCGCGTGTCCGAACCCAAGGGTGTGGCGCGCCCCCAAGTCGACCTCGTGGCCTTCACCGGTGCCGCCCGTGTGCTCACTGTCACGCATTGCTTACAAAACTGTGATTAACTTAACCTGGGACGACGCGAAGCGGCGCCAGCGTGTCATGTCCATCGGTGGATGGTTGGCTGTGTGACGGCTTAGCTGCCCGACGCGTCAGGCTCGGCCGATGCGCTGCGCCGGTGGCTACTGCTGGAGGTTCGCTTGCAGCACGTACGGCGTGCTCGGATCCGGCGTGCGGCTCGGGTCCACGTGTACGTATACGTAATACGTGCCCGCTCCGACCGTGACCTCCAGGAACCTGTCAGCGATGCCATCCAGGACCGAAGACCCCAGGATGTTGCCGTCGGCGTCGGCGAGGTACAGGTCGTAGTCGGCCGGTAACTGAGAGAGTGAAACCACGAGGTCATTGCTGAGATGGAATGCGTTGTAGGCGTATCCGGTGGTCTCGCCGGACGTGCTGAGGATGCCGGGCTGCGGAGCGCTATCCGCAAGCAGGCATGGCGAGTCGCTTTCCGGCTCGAGCGTGTCGCCGCACGGCGTGGGCAATATCGCTTGCGACGCCGCCACGTCGATCGCATTCGGCGGCGGGTCGGCTGAGGCATCTGTCCACTGCAGCAACCGGCCGTTCAAGATACCCCAGTGTTGCACCCCGTCAGTGGCAACAAAGGCCACCAACCCGGTGTCGCAATCGTCGTAGAGCAAGCCGGTCGACGTGGTCTGCTGGGCTGGGCATCCGCTCGGGTCAGCCAGCACGTCTTCAAGAGGGTCGCCGAGCAAGGCTCCCAGCGCGGGTTGCAGGGTCTGGAAGTTGGTCCCAAAGCTGAACGCGGCGGCATCCACCGGCGGCGGCGGTAGTGCGGCAGGCGGAGCGACGATAACGGGGACCGGTGCAGCCGTCACGGGCACGGGTGGCGGCACAAAGATCTGCTTCGGGACCGAAGCCGTTGGCACGGGCCGCGGAGCCGGGTGACCGCTACCTGAACTGGGTGCCGAGGTTTGCGTCGGCGGTGGAGGCGGGGGAGGATCCTTGCTCGGCGCCAGGGTCGGCGGCGGTGTGGGCAGGACCGCAGCGGGCTGCCTCGGCGCAGGGCCGTCCGGGACCTGACTCGGAGTCAGCGGAGCTGGCGCAGGTGGTGCAGGCGGTGCATGTGAGATTGGATCCACCGTCGGACGCGTAGCCGGCGCTGCTGTAGGCGAAGGAGGGACGGG
This sequence comes from Chloroflexota bacterium, assembly GCA_019242065.1. The sequence continues at coordinate 1,067 of JAFAWJ010000986.1, read as the reverse complement.
TGTGATGTCACTTGTTGGAGTCGCCGCGGGGCGAACGGTAGGTGTCGGAAGGTACCGCACGACGACAGTCGGTGACGGCGACACACGCGGCTCGGGCACCAGCGTGGGGTCATGCTTGCTCGGACCCCTGTCGTCCTGCTCGGAGAGCGTGTCCTGATCAGACAGTATGTCTGCCTGGGCTCGTGGCGCAGCAAATAGCGCCGCCGCGGCCTGCGCGCTCAAAAGCGCAACAAGCACCAGCCAGGCCATTCCCCTCGGCTTCACCGTTGCACCGGTGCGACAAACGGCGCCTTCGTCGGAGTTGGCGCGGCGGGCTGGGGCGCGGATCGCACCACCACTGGAGCAACCGGAACAGCGTTCCCGGCGGGCCGCGTGGTGGGCGCAGGGCGCTGGACCTGGCTGTTCGGTGGCTGCGGCGCGGGCGTTGGCGCAGCGACCCGAAGGGGCGCCGCCTGGACTGGTGGCGCGGGGGTGTCGACCTCGTCGGGTGCGGCGACCGCGTCGGATGGCACCGGACTGGCCTGGTCTGGTTGGCCAGCGGCGGCGATCTGGGACTCGGGATCGCTCGTATCCGCTGAGGCCAGTGGGGCGGGCGGTGGTGCTGTCAAGGCCAGGAGTGCGGCATCGGCTTCGCCTCGATCAGGCAGCAACGCCTGCGCCTTCAGCAGCGCTTCTGTGGCCGCCTGGGGGTCGCCCGCCTGCTGCAGGTCGGCGCCGTAGGCAAGCAGCGCGGAATACAGTTTGTCACTGGCGGGGGCGTAGTCAGGGAAGCGTGTGAGAAAGTTATCCAACATCTGGATCGTGAGGGGTGTGTCGACCCCCCAGGTCGCGTCGAGTTCGGGCGTGAGGCTCAACCATGCCTGCTCCGCATCGGGTAACTCGGTGGCTAGCGGCGGGGTCGCGGCCGTGGTGGCCAGGTCCGCTGTTGTCGAGGTAGCCTCGCTGGCCGCGGCGTCGGTCGGGGCCCCCGCCACCGAGGCTGCCGCCGCGGTCGGACGCGGTACCACGGTCGGGTACACCCACGTGAAATCGAATGTAGTTGACGCCACCGGAACAACGGTCGGCAT
>JAFAWJ010000966.1 GCA_019242065.1 Chloroflexota bacterium | reverse complement strand
CGCGGCGGCACGCTGCAGCTGCCCGAGCTGTTCCAGCAGGCCCAGTCCCACAGCGGCGGTCTGTGGAGCCCGAGTCTGCTGGGTCAACCCGCACTGTTCTGGGCGTGTCTGTGTATGTTCGCGGGTGCGGTCGGCAAGAGCGGCCAGTTCCCGCTGCACGTGTGGCTGCCGGACGCCATGGAGGGCCCAACCCCCGTCTCCGCCCTGATCCACGCGGCCACGATGGTCGCCGCGGGCGTGTACCTGATCGCGCGCACCTACCCGCTGTTCCAGGCCGTGCCGCTGGCGCTGACCGTGGTGGCGATCATCGGCGGCTTCACCACCATCTTCGCCGCCAGCATGGGCCTGGCCACCAATGACATCAAGCGCGTCCTGGCCTACTCCACGGTTAGCCAGTTGGGGTACATGATGCTCGCCCTCGGCGCCGGCAGTGTGGCCGCCGGCATGTTCCACCTCTTCACTCACGCCTTCTTCAAGGCGCTGCTGTTCCTCTGCGCGGGCTCGGTCATCCACGCCGTCGGCACCAACGACATCGCCGAGATGGGCGGCCTGCGCAAGGTCATGCCGCGCACCTACTGGGCAATGCTGATCGGCGCGCTGTCGCTGATCGGCTTTCCGTTGTTTTCGGGCTTCTGGTCGAAGGACGAAGTGCTGGCGGTCACCGCGACCGGCGCTAGTCCGATCTTGCTGGCCTTCGCCGTCATTACCACCTTCCTGACAGGCTTCTACACCTTCCGCATGTTTTTCCTGACCTTCCACGGCTCATTCCGCGGTCCCGTCGCGGCGGCGGTCGAGGAAACGCACGCCGAGCACGTCGAAGCCGAGACGCACGAGGGCGGCTTGCACGAGGCGGACGGGTTCATGACCATTCCGCTCCTCATCCTGGCCATCCCGGCCGCGCTGATCGGCTTCTGGGGCTCGCCCATCTTCAACTATGGGTTCCAGCGCTTTCTCGAAGGCGCTAACTACGAGAACATCGAGCCGAATTACCTGCTGGCGACCGTTGGCTCCGTGCTGGCGATCCTGGGCATGGCGGGCGCCTGGGTCTGGTATGGCGCCCGGGCGTACGAGACCGAGCCACTGCTGCGCTTCGGCGCGGTGTACCGCGTGCTGAACCGCCGCTACTACGTCGACGAGCTGTACATGTGGCTGATCGACAAACTGGCGATCGGCGTCGGGTTCGCGCTCTCGGCCTTCGACCGCGGCGGCCTCGACCAGGTCGGCAACGGCCTGGCACTGGGCATCGCCGGCGCCGGCGGCGTCTTACGTAAAGTTCAGACGGGGCGCGTGCAGAACTACGGCCTCGTCCTGTTTGGCGGGATGGCGGTCATCGCGCTGGTCTTCTTGCTGGTGCCACAGGTGCGGCCATGACGCTGGATCCCAACGTCGGCAAGGTCGTCCTGCAGCTGGTGGTGTGGCTGCCGCTGGTGGGCGCCATTGTCGTGGCGATCGCCGGCGTCGGCCGCGAGGAGCCTCACCCGGATCCCGTACCTCCAGCTGGGGCTCACGCCACCGCTCAACCCGCACCCCCCGCCCCTCTCCTTGGCCACGGAGAGGGGAGTCACGCGCAAGCGGGCTATACGGGACTCGCCCTCAGGTCGTGGCGCATCGCCACCTTCTTCGCGCTGATCACCTTCCTGCTGGCCGCCTGGCTGTTCATCGGCTTCGACCGCTCCACCGCCAATCAGTACCAGTTCGCCATCAACATCCCGTGGCTGCCCTTCGGCAGCACCTACTGGATCGGCGTCGACGGCCTCAGCATGCCGCTGGTCGTCCTCAACGCCCTGCTCAGCCTGAGCGCGATCGCCGGTTCGTGGCGAACCCCGATCCGTCAGCCGCTGTACTTCAGCCTGTTCCTGCTGCTCGAGACCGCCGTCATGGGCGTGTTCACCTCAGTCGACCTGTTCCTGTTCTTCCTCTTCTGGGAACTGGAGCTGATCCCGATGTTCCTGATCATCGGCATCTGGGGTGGCGCGCGTCGCGAGTACGCCGCGTTCAAGTTCATCCTGTTCACCGTTGGCGGCTCGGCGTTCATGCTGGTCGGCATCTTCCTGGTGGCCTTCTTCGGCCCCCAGCCGATGACCTTCGGCATCCCGCAGATCGCCCAGTTCAACTTCGCCCAGTACGGGACAGGCATCGCCTCGCTGGGTGGCATCGCGTTCATCCTGCTGTTCCTCGGCTTCGCGGTCAAAGTGCCGATCTTCCCGCTGCACACCTGGCTGCCCGACGCGCACGTCGAGGCGCCCACCGCCGGCAGCGTCATGCTGGCGGGCGTGCTGCTGAAAATGGGCGGCTACGGGCTGTTGCGGCTGTGCATCACGCTGTTGCCGCAGGCCGCGCATGACTGGCAGTGGCTGCTGATCATCCTGGCGGTCGTCAACAGCATCTACGGCGCCTTCGTGGCCCTGGCCCAGACCGACCTGAAGAAGATGATTGCCAATTCGAGCATCAGCCATATGGGCTACGTGGTGCTCGGCATCGCGGCGCTGAGCCAGGTCG
>JAFAWJ010000671.1 GCA_019242065.1 Chloroflexota bacterium | reverse complement strand
GTGGCAGGTCGAGCGTACGCGGGAGTGGTTGGACGCCTGATTGATTGGTCGGGCAGTCAGTTGCCTGCACTCGGGGTCAGGCAGGCGATGCGGAACGAGGCGATCTGAGGACCGGCCTGGATCGGCGCCACGTTGGTGAAACTGACGCTGATGGATGAACTGGCGTAGCCGCCGCTGACGATCGTCGACTGGACGTTCACGTTGCTCGCCCGCGGCAGGTAGGCGGGCGCGCCACGCCGGAGGGACGGGTCGGCCACGATGCGCCCGGAGCAGTTGAGGCTGATCGTCTTGGTCTCCATGTAGTTGAGCACCACGGGTTACGCGAACAAGCGCCGCAGCACGCCCTGCGGGGTCTGGGTCAGGAAGGGGTCGGTGCCGGCCAGGGTTGCGCCGGGCGTGCGCTGACCACCGGTCGTGAAGCTCTGCAGGAGTGCGTTGTAGGCATCCAGGAACCCTGCAGCCGTCAGCGGGTCGTTCACCATATCGCCCAGCGCGGGCGGCTGCTGAGGCGGCGCCTGGGTGACCGGGGTCTGCTGCACGTTCGGAGCGGGCGGCGGGGTCTGGTCCGGCGCCGGGCCGGGGCAACCCACATTGAAGCTGTAGGTCTGGTCACCGTCCAGGTTCCAGTTGGTGAAGCTGACCGACAGCGAGCCGTCCAGCGTGTTCAGGTAGTGGGCCATGGTGACATTGGGCGAGCTGGTGTTCTCGACGTTGGCGTCGTCGCCGAGGCCGTTGATGGCCACGTTCTGACCATCCGGGCAGGTGTAATAGAAGGAGGCGGTGGCGCCGTGGTTGATGACCTGCGGGTCGGTCGAGACCCAATGCCAGGCGGGCAGGCTCTGGGCAGAGGCGGTACCCAGGCTGGAGCTCGCCAGGAGGCCAATGGCGCCGAGGGGGGCGAGCAAGCGGGCGAGTGAGTGGTTCATGGGGGGGCTCCTTGGTGGGGGGTGTCGGGGAGTGGTTGCTTGACTCCTTCAGCCTGAACCGTTCCGCGTTGCTGGGCGAGGGGGCTAGCCCCCACGTTCTCGGTCGTCCCGCAGCCGTCGAATGCGCCCACAGCGACGTCGATAACGCCGACCTCCTGTAGCGGATAACGACCGGCCTGGCAGGCTATCGCGCGTCACTGGCGATGCCCGTCTTCACCAATGGCGACGAGCACTGGGCCCTCACGAACGCCGCCGACGACGACTGGACCTCCATCGGCGCCGACCGGCGGGATGCGACACGTCAGCGAATGTGGCAGCCCTGCCGACCTTACCGACTGGGCGGCCGCGCTCGTCGACGCCGCCGAACCGGCCAACGACTGCGGCGGCCCCCGAAACGGGCACCGTTGGCGAGTAGGTTGCGGGCGAGCAGCCTGTCGATCACGCGGGCGCTATCCTTGCCGTGGATGTGGGCCGCGTGCTGTTCTTGATCCATCACGCTCACGCTGCCGCCGCCGCTGCGGTTCGGGGCCGCTGCTGGAACGAGCGCTCCGCCCTAGTGGTCGTCCCGCCGATTAGACTCCTGTTCCTCCTTTGGCAACTCGTCGCTCACGGGTAGCCCCAACGTCTTGGCCCGCTCAACGTAATCGGGTAATCGTGCGTGACCGTACCCGTCGTGCGCGGCGACGAGATGGAAATCGGGCTACTTCGTGGCGGAACAGGCGCCAGAAGCGAGATACGCCGCGCTGCGCGCGTTTCTTGTAGCGTGACCATCGTCTTGGAACTAGCGTGGCTGTTCGTGAGCAGTCGAGTACGGGGCGTCACGAGCGCCTTGACAATTATCGGTGCGGCCCTGTCGTTCAGCATGTTCGCTGGCTCCGTCGTTGCCCAGAGCCAGCCACCGCAAGGCGTGAGTGATGCCACGGCACCGGAGAACCTGCGTTGCCCGGGCCCGAACCTGCCGTTCGATCCGACGGCCCAACAGCTCGTGTATGTGTGGCAGACCGTCGTCAAGTATCCGCAGAGCCTGGACGATCAGGGGCCGAAGGGCGTCGCCCTGGACCATGGCTGCAACCTGTACGTGGCCGACACCGAGACCAGCCACATCATCAAGGTCTCGCCCAACGGGGACACGCTCGCCACGTGGGGCAGCGACGGGACTGGCCCCGGCCAGTTCCACCGGCCCGCCGCGGTGGCGCTTGACGCCGACGGCAACATCTACGTGGCGGACTCTGGCAACAATCGCATCCAAAAACTATCACCCACTGGACAATCCATAGCGACCTGGCAATACTGCTCGCCCGGCAGTAACCCATGCGTTCCGGCGCCAGGGCAGGCGCCGGGCCAGTTCTTCGATCCAGAGGGCATCGCCATCGACGGACAGGGCAACGTATACGTCAGCGAGGTTGGCAATAACCGCATTCAAAAGCTCAACCGCGACGGGAAGTCTATGGCCGTCTTTGGCGGCCCGCAGGGTAGCACGGCGGGGCAGTTCAACCAACCGTTCGGGCTGGCTCTGGATCGGGTGGGCAACCTGTACGTGGCGGACCTCAACAACAATCGCGTGCAGAAGCTGTCGCCCGCCGGCCAAGCCCTGGCGGTGTTCGGCTCTGGCGGGGGAGCGGGCGCCGGACAGCTGGTGCAACCGCGTGGTGTGACGGTCGATGCGGCAGGCAATGTGTACGTACCAGACACCCAGGATCACCGCGTCGAGGAATTCGCGCCCGACAGCACCTTCAAAACGCAGTGGCGGCGCTGCGAGGACGACCCTAGCGTCTGCCAATTCCCGAACAGCGGCAGTGGGCCGGGGGAATTCTTCTATCCGCACGCAACCGTCATGGACGCGGGTGGCGATCTGTACGTCGCGGATACCTCGAACAATCGCGTGCAGCGTCTGGTGCAAACGGTAGTGCCGCTCCCCGAGTCGACCGGATCCGATGAATAGCTGATCGTAAGCCGCCGGTCGTACATACCGCGGCTCGCCGACGCGCTTCGGGAAGATGCGCCGCCCGTTTTCGCGAGCAGCGCCGCTCGCTTCCTGGGCTTGCATGCCCGCCTGAAACGATGCGAACCCGTCCGATCAGCAGACATCCAGGTACGTACCGATGGTGACAGCGGCGTGCGGGTGCAACGCATTCGGCCGCGTACTCGGAGCGGCCCGTCGCTGACCACGAGCTCGATGCTTGGGTTGTAGACAACAGTCGGTGTGCCGTCGACAATGAGATCGGCGTGTTGCCAGGGTCGGCGAGCACCCACCCATGGCAGCTCCTCTGCTAACCAGCCACTGTCCGCGCCGCGGCCCGCGTTGCGGCGATCTATGGTTGCACGAGCGGTTTGCACCCACAGCCGGGGCGTCAAGCAGTTCGCACACGCGGTTCGTCATTGCTGATCTGACTCAGCTCCCTCAACAGCAACCTTCTGCGGGGGCTGTTCCGGACCCATCTCGGGTTGGTCCACAGCCCGCACCACTAACCACCTGGACGTGTTCTGGATAAGGCCGGACGGATCAGTGGGAAGCAACTGGTCGGACGTCAATGCCAACAACGCTGCGTGGAACCAGCCCTTCACGCTGGCGCCTGGTAGCGCTTCTACAGGCTTGTGAGCTCCCGTCGAACGTCATTCCGTTCCGACGCCGC
>JAFAWJ010000670.1 GCA_019242065.1 Chloroflexota bacterium | reverse complement strand
CGTGGTCGACATCCACCGGCCGGCGGTTGGCGGTCCATACCCGGCGATCTTGATGCGCTCGTACGGTCGGCGGTTCGGCGATCGCAATCCGGGGCTGATTCGCGACCTGGTGGACGCCGGCTACGCGTACGTCAACTCCGAGGTGCGAGGGCGAGGCGGCTCCGACGGCGAATGGCACCCCGAGCGCGCCTCCGCGATCGAGGGTCCAGACGGCCACGACATGATCGAGTGGCTGGCCGCGCAACCCTGGTGTGACGGGAACGTGGGCATGATTGGTGCCTCACACATGGCGGCGATGGAGTACTTCGCGGCGATGGAGCATCCGCCGCACCTGAGGGCAATCGCACCCTGGACCGGTGGCGGACCTGGCTCGGGAGGCAGCGGCTTTCGGCCGGCGCGGTCGGGAGGCGTGGTCTCTTTCATCACCACCCTGGTCTGGATACCGAACGAGGCGCCGGGCGTACTGGACAACCTGGAGCGCGATGGACAGGACGTCAGCCGCGCACGGGCACTGCTCGCCCGGGCTCGCAGCGATCCAGCGGAGCTCTACAACCACTTGCCGCTGCTCGAACACCCGCTGGCACGTGAAGGGCGCATTGGCGAGTTGTTCCGCTGGCGGGTTCAGACGTCCACACTGGTGGACGAGCAGGCTCCCAGGGCCTGGTCGCGCATCGAGATCCCGTGCTTTCACGAGTGTGGCTGGTATGACGCCGTCAACTGGGCGGAGCTCGACAATTTCCACGGGCTGCGCGCGGCGGCCGGCACACCGGAGGCCCGCGACGGGCAGCACGTCGTGTGCGGACCCTGGCAGCACGGTATGCAGTTTCAGCCAACACTTGGCGACCAGTACTTCGGCGAAAGCGCGTCGAACCAGGGCTCCGGGCTGCACACGCTGCAAATCATGTTCTTCGACCGCTACGTGCGCGGGCAAACAGATCTGCAAGTGCCGCGGGTGCGCTACTTCGTCATGGGCGCCAACGAATGGCGCGAAGCCGACGACTGGCCGCCACCTTCGGTCACGCGTCGGCGTCTGTACCTGCACAGCGACGGCGGCGCCAACTCGGCCGTTGGCGACGGCGGCCTCGACTGGAGCGCGCCGGGTGCGGAGCTGTCGGATACGTATATCTACGATCCGCATCGGCCAGTGCCCACCGTTGGCGGGGCGATGATCGGCGCCGTCACCGGACCGGGTATCCTCGTTGGCCCGGTGGAGCAGTGGCGCGTCGAACGCCGACACGACGTGCTGTGCTACACGTCGGCGCCGCTGCCCGCCGACACCGAGATCACTGGTCCACTCCAGGTCCACCTCTGGGTTTCGACGTCTGCCGTCGACACCGACTTTACCGCCAAGCTGACGCAGGTCTACCCGGATGGGCAGTCCTACAATGTCGGCGAAGGCATCTTGCGGCTGAGCGGGCGACAGCTCGACGGTCACGCGGCTGGAGTCACACCCGGCGAGGTCTATCCGATCGTCGTGACGCTCGGGCACACGAGCATTCTGCTGCGCGCCGGATTCCGACTGCGGCTCCAGGTGAGCAGCAGCAGCTTTCCTCAATACGATCGCAATATGAACACGGGTCATCCGATCGGGACGGATGCCGTGGGCGTCCGCGCCCTGCAAACGGTGTATCACGACGCCCTGCATCCGAGCTTCGTCGACGTCCCGGTGGCCGGTTAGAAGTTCTCGAGGAGGCGCAACTATGCACACTGAGGCTGTCACGTTCCTGGCGACGGGAGACCTCATTCTGGACGAACCGGAGCCGGACTCCTTTTTCGAGCCGAGCCGCAAGCTCCTGTGCGCGGCCGACTTCGTCGTCGGCCACGTCGAGGTGCCGTTCACCACGCGCGTGCGGCACGCGCCGCTGGTGCCGCCGGAGGCACGTGATCCGGCCAAATTGTCGGCGTTGAAGGCGGCCAACGTGGCGGCGGCCAGCCTGGCCGCGAATCACATCTATGATGGCGGGGAGGGCGGTATCCAGGACACCCTCGACGGTTTGAAAGCGCAACACATTCAGGCATTTGGCGCCGGCATGAACCTGGACGAAGCGCGCCAGCCGGTCATCGTCACCCGCGGCGGGCTGCGCTTTGGCCTGCTGAGCTACAACTGCGTCGGACCCAAAACGGCGTGGGCTGGTGCCAGCAAGGCCGGTGGCGCGTACGTCCACGTCATCACCCACTACGAGCTCGACCATGCGGAGCCAGGTGGCCGGCCGCTGACCTACACCGGCGCCGACGCGGAAAGCCTGCTGGCCATGGTCGACGACATCACGCGGCTTCGGGAGCAGTGTGACGTCCTGAGTGTTTCATTCCACAAGGGCACGGTGCATACACCTGTCAAAGTCCTGGCCTACGAAAAACAGGTGGCCCATGCGGCGATTGACGCGGGCGCCGACGTGGTCCTCAGTCATCACGCGCACATTCTGCGCGGCATCGAGGTCTATAAAGGCAAACCCATCTACCACGGTCTGGGCAACTTTGTGACCGTCACCCAGGCGCTGTCGACGCGCGGCGTCACGGACCCGGGCGCATGGGCTTTGCGGCGGAAGCAGCTCTTCGGTTTCGAGCCGGACCCGAACACGCCGGAATATCCCTTTCATCCGGAGTCGCGCCTGACACTGCTCGCCAGGATCACACTGGACGACAACCGTCAGCTGGACGCCGGCTTTGTTCCGTGCGTGATCAATCAGCGCAGCCAGCCGGAAGTCGTCGGTCACGACGAGCGCGGGACGCGCGTCCTGGACTACGTGGAGCGCATCAGCCGCGAAGCCGGATTGAGCTCCGCGTTCACGTGGCGCGGTGACGAAGTTGCCATCGCAGCCGCCTGAACCCAGGCGGCTCGTCCCGCGCGTCACCCTGATTCGCAACGCGGCGCTGCGCCACTTTGCCCTACACGGCTATGACGCGGCGTCCATGCGTCAGATCGCCGCCGACGCGGGCATCACCATCGCCACGCTGTACTTCCACTGCTCCACCAAGGAGCAGTTACTGTTCGACGTGCTCGAATCGCACATGCGCGATCTGTCGGCGGGTCTCGACAGCGCGCTGGCCGCGGCCGGTGAGCATCCCGCCACCCGCCTCGCCGCGGCGATTCGTTTCCACATCCAGTACGTGACGCGCGACGAAGAAGGCGCCAGCATCAGTACCACCGAGCTGCGCGGGCTGACCGGCGACCTGCGCGAGCGGCACCAGGCTTCGCGCGATGCCTACGAGCAGTGCTTCCGCCGCCTTCTGACTGACGGCATCGCCGGCGGGGTCTTCGCGCCAGTTGACGTGCCGGTGATCGTTGCCGGGATTCTGGGCATTGGCCTCAGTGTCGGTCGCTGGTATCGGCCGGGGGGCCGGCTGACACCGGATCAGATCGCCGACGAGTACATCACCTTTGTCCTGAACGCGCTGGATGCCAGTATTGCCGCGCCACGCGTCCCGGACCGAGGCCCGCGTCGGGCGGCACGGAGCGGTCGTCGCTCGCCGTGAGGGTCCCCGGCCCTCGTCAAGCGATCGCTTGCTCGGGTACCATCGAGGCTATGTCTGGTGGCGGCCTGACCACGGCGACGGCTGAGCGCTCGACAGGTCTGGAGACCTTGCGGCAGGCCTATGCGGACCGCTTGGACGCGTGGCAATCTACGCCGCGGGTGGTGGGACTGGTCGGCAACACCATCCCAGTCGAGCTAGTGCTCGCCTGCGGGCGTGTCCCGGTGCTGGTCGCCGCGCGGCGCGGCCGTCCGACGCCTCACGCCGACGTCTACATGGAAGACGTTATCGCGCCCGAGACAAAGTCACTGTTCGAAAGCGCCGCCAGCGGTGACCTCGCTTTCCTTGAGCTGCTCGTCCTGTCACGACCGTACGCGCAGCTGTATTACTACCTGAAAGAGGTGTATCGCCTCGGTCGCGGGCCGGCGTTTCCGCCGCTTTTTATGTTCGACCTGATGCACTCCCGGCGCGAGGCGGTGCGCGCGTACAACTGGGCTCGCTTTCGGGCGCTGATCGAGCGGCTGCAACGCCTCGCTGGCCAGGAGATCACCGAAGGACGATTGCGCGACGCAATTGCTTCGACCAACTCCGTTCGCGCTCAGCAGCGCCGGCTCCAGGAGCTCCGCTGGCAACAGCGCGTCTCGGGCGTCGAGGCGCTGGAAGCCCTTGGTGCCGGGTACTTCATCGCGCCGGACGCGTATCGCGTCGCGCTCGGCAGCTATGTCGACAGCCTGGCCGAACGACCGGGTCTGTCGGCCCGCCCGCGCCTGCTGGTCGTGACGTCGGAGCCGCTGTCCCACACCGGCTTGCACCAGGCTGTGGAGTCGGCCGGCGCGTGGGTCGTCGCCGAGGATGACTGGTGGGGCTCGCGTGCCCCCGGCGCAGACGTGCCGCTAGCCGGTTCGGCGTACGAGGCCGTCTTCCAGAAAGCGTGGCTGGACACCGCCACACCTGGTGTGTATCCGTCGACCGCCCGCGAGGCGTGGCTGCGCGAGCACGCGCTGCGCGAAGATGTGGACGGAGTGGTCTTCTACCTGCCGCCCTCCGATCACCAGCTGGGCTGGGACTATCCGCGCCTGAACCGCTGGTTGTCCGACCACGGCAAGGCCACGCTGCTCGTCCGATCAGACGCCACCACTCCAGATGGCGCCGAAGCCATTCGTCTCGACGTTGCGCACTTCCTGGAGTCCCTCGGATGACGCTCACCGACGCCGAACGCGCCGCCTCGCGCCAGCGCCACGAACAGCTGACGCAACTGGAAGTCTCACGCACCTTGCGCGCCTACCAGCGCGAATGGTTCGCCAACCTCCGCCAGCAGGTCTTCGAAAACGGACAACCCTACGCTATCGGCGGAGCGCTGGTGCCGCACGAGATCTTCGAGGCGCTCGACCTGCCGTTCATCACCGACGTGTGGTACTCGGGCCTGGTTGCCGCCCGCCGACAGTCCGCGTATTACTCTGATTTTCTCAGCCGCAGCGGCTACCACGAGGGCCTCAGCCGCTACAGCGCGCTGACCCTGGCAGTGCTGATGGACGAGGCGAACCCTGACAAGCCGTGGGGTGGACTGCCGAAACCGGCGCTGGTGGTCACCGGTCTTGGCGACCGGAGCGCAGACGTGCTGGCAGACTTTTCCGGCGCGATCCGTGTTCCCATCGAAATGCCGGTGCTGGACCGGCCGCTGCCTAACTGGTGGGAGATGTCGCGCTGGCAGTGGGAAGACCTCGACCAGTCGGATCGCATCGACGTGATGCTCCAGCAGTTCAAGGAGCTGACTGCCGCGGCGGAACAGGTCGCCGGTCGGAAACTGGACCTGGATCGCCTGCGCGAGATTGTGGACCGCGTCAACCAGCAGGAGGCGTACTTCGACGAGGTCCGTACGATCATCGCCGAGTCAGAAAAGCTGCCGGCGCGCCTGGGCGAGGTCATGTCGCAGACCATGGGCATCCAGTGGCACCGCGGCACGGAGTGGGCGCTGCAGCAGGCGCGCGCGTTCCGCGATGAAGTGAAACAGCGCGCCGACGAACGGCAGTGGGTATGCCCCAACGAGCAATATCGCCTGATGTACGTTGGCGCCGGTCTGTGGCAGAACCTGGGTTTCTTCACCGAGTTCGAGGAGCGTTACGGCGCGGTGTTCGTGCGCTCGAACTACCTGTCGATCGCCTCCGACGGCTACCTGCGCTACGACACGCGCGATCCACTGCGGTGTCTGGCAAGCCGTTACTGCACGATGTCGGAGCAGATGCATATCCCCGGACTGGGCGGCGCCTGGGCGGTCTGGGAGGCGCGTCGCCATCGGGTGGATGGCGGCCTGTCGCTCGGCGGCTGGTGGGGTCAGCGGATGGTCAACATCGCGCTCGAAGAAGCTGGTATTCCCGTGCTCGAATGGGACGTCGATCCGGTCGATGCCAACACCTGGGACGAGAGCCGCTTCCGCCAGCTGGTGAGCGAGTTCATCGAACAGCGCGTGGCGC
>JAFAWJ010000559.1 GCA_019242065.1 Chloroflexota bacterium | reverse complement strand
GTGCCGGCCGAGCAGATCGTGGTGGCGCCCGATTGCGGCATGAAGTATCTGAGTCGGGAGCTGGCGCACGCCAAGCTGCAGGCGATGGTCGCGGGCGCGGCGCTGGCTCGCACCAGGGTGTGAGCTAGATCACGCCAGGTCGACGATCAGCTCGACGGCGGTCTGCACCAGCACGTCCAGGCCGACCACGATCTCGGGCGCGCCGAAGTCAGGGGTCCACTCGGCCTCGCTTAGCGTGTCGCTCAGCACGAACGCCGCGGCGGCCTCGAACTGGCGGTGGTGGGCGATGGCGAACAGGCCCGCGGCCTCCATCTCGACGGTCAACACGCCTTCCTCGCGGTAGTGCCGCAGCTCTTCGGCTGTCTCGCGAAACGGGGCGTCGATGGTCCAGGTCGTACCGCGCTTGAAGGCGTGTCCGTGGGCGGCGAGTCGGTCGGCGATCGCCGCCGTCAGCTCGGACGACGGGTGCACGTGGCGGGCGGGTGGCAGGTAATGGTGCGAGAGGCCGTCGTCGCGGACGGCCGCGTCGCATACCACCAGGTCGCCGACGCGATCGCCCGGCTGCAGGCCGCCGGCGGCGCCCAGGTTCAGGAAGCGGCGTGTGCCGAGGGCCGCCAGCGTTTCGACCACAGCGGACATGGCCGGCCCGCCGATGCCAAAGAAGGCCAGCACACCGACTTTGCCGTCGGTGCGATCGAGCACGTGCAGCCACTCGCGAAAGGGCGGGCTGCGGTGGTACGCCTCGCGTCGCAGCAGACCGCGCGCGTAGGGGCGTTGATACAGCAGGATGATGCCGGCCGGAGGAACGAAGCCGTCGAGCAAGCCGCGCTCGCCCAGGTGCCGCACGAAGCGCTCGGGGGTGACGAGCGGCGTCGAGACCTCGGTGTGTTTGCCCGCGAAGTTCGGGAAGGTCACGCGGCGTCGGGCAGCCAGCCGGTCGGGTGCGGACCCCAGTTCGGGGCGATCAGGTCGCCTGCCCGCAGCGTCTGGACGGGCACCAGGGCGTGCTCGCCGAGGCATTCGTCGTCGACCGTATCGGTGAACCGCCACCGGCCAGGAACCACGTCGACGATGCTGAGGTCGGCGACGCGGCCGACGGCGATGGCGCCAATCTCGGCGTCCAGACCCAGGGCGCGGGCGGGATTGACGGTGGTCATCTGCACCACATCGGTGAGGCTGTAGCCGAGAGCCATGAACTTGGCCATGCACTCCAGCAGGCTGAAGACGATCTCGCCGTAGCCGCCGGGGGTAATGTCGGTGCTGATGGTGTCCGGGTGGATGCCGAGGTCCGCCTGGGCGCGGGCAACCTTGAAGCTGAAGTTGTGGCGGCCCAGCGCGGAGTCCATGACGACACCCCTGGCTCGTGCGTCGACGAACTCTGGTAGCGGCTGGCGGTGGGTGTCGAGGATGCCGCCCGGGTGCGGCGTACACAGGTGGGTGATGATGTCGCCGGCGGTCTGCTGGTTCAGCAGGAATCGCGTCAATGCTTCCCCCTGCTCCGGAGTTGCCCGACGATTGCCAATGTGCGCCATGAACGGCAGGCCGTGTTCGGCGGCGATCGACTTCGAGAGTGAGATCAGTTCCTCGCCGTGGTCCAGCACGAAGGGGCCGGTGACGCGCAACTTGATGCCGCTGATCAGGCCTGGCGAGGCCTCAATGCAGCGGGCGATCCAGTCGCGCTGGACCTCGCCCAGGCTGAGCACATCCGCGGCGCGCGGGGTGGTCAGGGCGAAGCTGCCTGCATTGACATAACACAAGACGCGTGTTTTCGAGCGGGGTCGAATGTGGGTCTCGAAGGCGCCGATGTTGGTCACTCCGACGGAACCGGTGTCGACGAGCGTCGTGACCCCCGAATACACGCCCACGCTGTCTGGCTCGCAGCAGTCCAGGCCGACGCCCGGTGTGGTCGCGCCAAAGGCGGTGTGCGTGTGCAGGTCGATCAGCCCCGGCACTACGCGGCGGTTGGCGCGTGTGAGCTGGAGGGTGCGCTGGGCCTCGGTGGCGGGTATGTCGGGTTGCAGGGCGGCGATGCGTCCGGCGGCAATGCCGATGTCCAGGGGGCCATCCAGACCCTCGCCCGGATCGAGCACGTGGCCGCCTTTGAGCAGCAGGTCGAACCTCATCTGGCGTTCGACGGTGTCCAGGTGATGGCCTGGTTCGGCCGCTGCAGCACGTCCTCCATGTGCGCGCGGAGCCGCTCGTAGGTCTGGTTGTAGTCGGCGACGCCGTCGGTGAACACCGGTCCGACGACACTGCGCAGCGGACGCTGGCCGACGGGCAGCTGCATGAGGCTGAGCACGGCATCGGCCACTTCCTGTGGATCGGGCGGCTGGTAACTGCCGTCGGCGGCTGGCTGGCGATTGCGGCGTGGCGGTGCGGGCATGTCCGCGTAGGCGGCCGTCACGTCTTTGTCCTCCGCGGGCATCGACTTGAACGTGGCGGGTGTCGGGAACGAGCCTGGCTCCAGAATGACGACCTCGATGCCGAACGGCGCGACCTGGTGGTGGAGCGATTCGGCGAAGCCTTCGGCGGCCCACTTGGTGGCGGGATACAGGCCACCGCGGCCAGGCAGCACGCGGCCCAGCGTGCTGGTGATCCAGATGATCAGGCCCGAATGTTGGGCGCGCATCGTGGGCAGGGCGGCTTTGTTGACGCGCATGGGGCCGAGCACGTTCAGGTCCAGCAGGGCGGCCATCTGGGGAATGCTGAAGGCCTCTAGCGGTCCAGCGGCGCTGGCGCCGGCGTTGTTGACGACCACGTCGATGGTGGCCTCAGTGGCCAGGATGTGGTCGAAGGCGGCGCGCACCGAAGCGTCGCTGGTGACGTCCAGCTCGACGACGCTCAGGGGCGCGGTGGTGGTGGCGGCCCACTCGGCGAGGCGTCGCGCGGGCTCGGCGTTGCGACCTGCCGAATCGCGCATGCTGGCGTAGACCCGATGACCGTGCGTGGCGAGGAGTTTGACCGTGAGCTCGCCGAAGCCGCTGCTGCTACCCGTGACCAGAACAACCGACATTTCGACATTGGAGCGTACACTGCTCCTCGTGGCTACCGTCGCGGCGGTGATCGCCTCTACGCATCATCCGTTTTATTACCGCGCCAGCACCTCGCCGCCCGAGTCGCGGCCGCCGTTCGCCGACGAGTGGGTTGCCAAGATTACGGCCTTCCGTGACACGCTGACGCGCGCCCGGCCGGACGTCTTGCTCATGGTCGGCTCCGACCACTTCCACCAGTTGTGGCTCGACAACATGCCGCAGTTCCTCATCGGCAAGGCGCCGTTTTACGACGCCAACTACTACAACGAGGAGCGCGAGTTCGGCCTGCCGCGCATGGGCCTGCTCGGACACGAAGCGCTCTCGACGTTTCTGCTGCGCGAGGGCCTGGACGCGGGCTTCGATTTCGCCTTCAGCAACGAGCTGCGCATCGACCACAGCGTCACTTGCCCGATCATCACCCTGCGCCCCGGGGCCGATCTTCCGATTGTTCCCGTCTACACCAACATTTTCGCGCCACCCATGCCCCAGCCGAAGCGCTTCGTCGAGCTCGGGCGCCTGCTGCGGCAGCTGGTGGAGGCGTGGCCGAGCGATCAGCGCGTGGCGATTATCGGCACCGGCCACCTGTCACTCGAGCTGGGTGGCCCGCGTCAGTTCGGTCCGCATGGACCGGATCCGGAGTTCGACCGCAAAGCCGTGGACTGGATTGCCCGCTCGGATATCGCTGGCGCGCTGGCCGAAGTCACGCTCGAGAGTCTCTGGACCCCTGGCAACGCCACCCATGGGTTCATGGACTTCCTGTTGATGATGGGTGCCGCCGGCGACAACGTGCGGGCCGACTACGTGGATTCGCTGGACCTGTTCCACACGATGGAGGCGTACTTTACGTGGTACCCGGCTGGAGTCTCCGCGTGAGCAAATACCTGCTGGACAAATTCCTGTACACGGTCGACCGCGATCCGGAGCTGGTCGAGCGCTACCGCACCGATCCGCGCGGCACCGTGGCGTGGTGGGAACATGAGCGCGCGAACCTCGTCATCAACTTGCCCAGCCTGGAGAAAAGTACCTGGCTGGCGTTTACCGACGAGGAACGCGAGGCGCTCGGCGCCCACGACTACGTCAAGCTGTTCGAGCTTGGGGCCCATCCTTTTCTGACGCTGACGCTGTACATCGCGATGTTCGAACGCGACTACGCTGAGCCGCTCGCGTTCCAGAAGGAATACGCCGTCAAGCTCCTGCACTGGTCGCTGCCGTACCCCGACATCGCCACCTGACGGGGTACGCAGCCAGTTCGCTTATGCCTTGGATTGGGCGTCGGTGTACGCCTGCTGGTACTCCGTCTTCGCCGTGGTACCGACCGCGTCGAGCCAGTCCTTGACCAGGCCGTCGTAGTCGCTGAACGGGCGGCGGCCGGTGACGATGTCGTCGAAGCCATCGCCCAGCGTGCGGTTGGCGGTCGCGCCCTTCTGGGCGTACGTCCGCGAGACAAGTCCGACGCTGGCGTCCTCTACGCCGACGGCCGCAAGCTCCATTTCCCATTGCTGCAGCAAGGTCGGGAACTCGGGCGCCGTGACCGGTAGATACGCGACCGGCGCCGGCGCGACGATATTCCGCCAGGGCATGAAGTCGGTCATGCCTTTGTCGGTGAACTGCGGACTGCCATTGGCGTCGGGGGTCCACTCGACGTCCTGGACGCCAAAACGCAACAGCAAGTCTTCTTCGGTCCCGAACGGAGCGGCCATGTAGTTCAGCACGCGCAGGAGCATCTTGATGCGGTCCTGCGAAAGGGTGTTGGGCATGACCACGTAACCGAAGTTGGGTCGACCATACCAGTAGATACCGGGTCCACCGTTGGCGCCAAACGGCTTGACCAGCTGAATGTTGGGCGCCGGCGACAACTGGACCGGGGGCTTGCGCCAGCCGTACATCTCCAGACCGTCATAGCGATAGGCGAACTTGCGGGCCTGGAACGCGTCACGGGCGCTGATCGTGTTGTAGTTGCTGGAATCTGGATGGAAGACGCCCGCGGTGTACAGGTCTTTGACGTACTGGGTGGCTTGCTTGTACTGGTCGGTTTCGAAGGTGGCCGTGAATTTGCCGCTGGCCGGGTCCATCGCCCAGTTGTTTGGTGCGCCGAAGATCGACGTGAACAGCCCCATCCACAGTCCGTAGGCGTAAATCGGACCGGCCTCGACGCCAATGCCCCACAGACCGGAGTTCGGCTGCGTGAACTGGGTGAGCTGCTGCTTCATCTCGTCGGCGTTGGTGGGCTGCTTGACGCCGGCCTGGTCCAGGAGTTCCTGGTGGACCCAGTACCACCAGAAGTACGGCCGCAAGGGGACTGGAACGCCGTAAATCTTGGCGTCGAAGATGGTGGTTTTCCAGGCGCGGGTGGGAATGGCGGCCAGGTTCGGGTAGTCCTTGACCGCGTCGCCGCTGATATAGGGGGTCAGGTCGGCGACTTTGGCGTTGAAGAACTCGGGCACCAGGGTGATGCCCGGGTCGGCAATGATGAAAAACAGGTCCGGCAATTCGCCGCCGGCGATCGTCACCTGGAGTTTGGTGCCGAAATAATCGGCAAACGGGGTCATGTTGACCTTGAGGTTGGAGCCGACTTCTTTGTTGACCTGTTGCCAACCGGGATTGCTGTCGACGGCCGGCGGGACCGCACCGCCGGTGTAGGTCATGATGTTGATGTCGCTGCCGTCGCCGGGGGTGGTTGTTACTGACTTGACACGGTTGGCCGGGTAGGCTTTGAAGCCGGCGTCGATCATGCCATCCGGTGTGCCGGGCGAATCAGGCTGGACGCCGGCGTACGGGATATACGTCGGCAGCGTCACGCCGCCCACGACCACTTTGCCGCCGACAGGCGCCGTGACGGCGGTTGCGCCGCCAGCGGCGGCCGGCGCGCCGGTTGCGGCCGCGGCGGCAGTCGGCTTCGAGGCCGCGGCGACCGTTGCGACTGGCGCACTGGTGGGCGCCGCGGCGGGTGCGCTGGCCGCCGTCGGAGCCGGACTCGCGGCGGGTGTACTACACGCCGCGAGCAGCGGGATGCCGATAGAGCCGACCCCAAGCATGGCCAGCATCTGTCGGCGAGTTGGACAAGCGTTCCACATAGCGGCCAACTGTATGTCGCCGCGGGCGACTGCCGTCAAGCAATCTGGTGCGCGTCAGCTCCACAGTTCCTCGGAGGCGATCCGCGCGCCCTCGACCATCGCCGCGAACTTGCCCCAGGCAATCTCGCCGTTGAATACCCGCGAGCCGACACCACAGTCGGTGCCCGCGATCACGTTGTCTTTGCCGACGATCTCCGCGTAGCGTACCAGTCGGTCAGCCACCAGGCGTGGGTGCTCGACGA
>JAFAWJ010000062.1 GCA_019242065.1 Chloroflexota bacterium | reverse complement strand
GAAGTTGGCGGGACTGCCGGGTGGATGCAGCACCGTGCCGCCCAGTCCCGCGACGTACTCTCCGAGCGCATGGAAGTTGACCGACAGCCAGAAGTTACTGTCGGTACTGATCCCGCCGGAGGATTGCTCGCCCAGGTCGCCCTCGCGCGACGTGCCAAGGTCGCCAACGACAAACAGCACACCCCGCGGAGCAAGTTCGTGAAAGAACTCCACGCAGCGTATGCCCTCGACAGGGAACAGCAGGATCACCTTGTCCAGCCGCTGCCGATACCCGTCCAGAATGCCGTCGAGTGCCGGCTCCGCGTAGTACTCCGTCCGCGTCGGGTGCGACTCGAAGCTGACCTGCAAATCACGCAGCGGTGCCGGCGGGGTACCCGAATCGGCCGACGGTGGCACTGGCGATCGGATGGTCACCAGGTTTTCGTACAGCACCCCGCCGGCCACGCTGAAGCAGTCTTGCGGGATGCTGTCGAACAGATAATTTGCCACCACCAGCAGGGGATTGACGAGCTCACCCGGACGCAGCACCACACCGGAGTTGATCAGCCGGATCTCGGCCGGATGTGCCGCGTCGAACAGGGCGAAATCCACTACTCCGGATTCGACCAGCGGCCGCAAGCGGGGATGTGCCTGCCAGTAGTCAATCATCGAGCGGGAGACGTCGGTCATGATGTACACGAACGACGTGTGCTGCACCGAGCTGCGCTGCAGTACGCGCGTCAAATGCTTCACAAAGCGGTAGCCGAAGCGGCCGGAGCCGGCGCCAAGCTCCAGGATGTAGATCGGCGCGGATGGATTGACGTCCGCATCCACATCCCGCAAGTAGCCGAGCACCACGCGCGCATACGCGCGCGCGGTGTACGGACTGGTGGTAATCGATTGCGGGACGCTGCCGCTGCTCCACGCCTGGACACCTTGCTGGTTGTAGACCTCGCGCTGGAGCCGCCACAGCATCGACGTCGACAGGCGGCAGCCCGCCTCGAGGACATGGCCTGGCGGCGATGAGTCCTGATCCGCGCTCTCCGACACCGCCGGTCCACTGTACGACATAGCCGTCAGCGGCAGGACCGGCTACCCTGAGTCGACGAGATGGGGTGGTCGCAATTTCGGAAAACGGGACTGACGTTCCACAGTCCGGCACAGTCGTACAAGGGTTACACGTTGGTGACGCCCATTGGCGCCGACTTCAGCCTGCTGCTCGACATGGATGGTCGCATCGCCCACCGCTGGTCGATGCCAGGCTCCCGCGTCTTCAATGCCCGCCTGCTGCCCGGCGGCGCACTCCTGGCGCTGAGCGCCGACGCCTCGCTGCCGCCACCGCCCCAGGTGGCGTTCAATCAGCCGCCGCCGCCGTTTGACCAGCACCTTCGACGACTCGGCGGCAACGCTACCCACCTGCGCGAGGTCGACTGGGATGGCGGCCTGCGCTGGGAGTACCACAACGCGCAGATCCATCACGACTTCGTCCGTGAATCGAATAACCATACGCTAATCGCCGAATGGGTGGAGGTGTCGGAGGAGCTTGATCGACGCGTGCGCGGCGGAGTCCGGCGACGTGGCGAGAAGTTCCCGCGCATGCTGTGCGACGACATCGTCGAAATCAATCACCACGGTAAGGAGCTGCATCGCTGGCACCTCGCGGACGTACTGGACCCCGTGCGCGATGCAATCTGCCCGCTCGAACAGCGCTGGGAGTGGACGCATCTCAACAGCCTGGCGGTCATGCCGCATGGCGACGTGCTGTTTTCGTGTCGGTCCAACAGCCGCGTCGGGATCATTTCTCGAAGCAACAGTCAGCTGCGCTGGAAATACGGCTCGCCAAACATTTTCCATCAACATCATGCCTCGGCTCTGCCGGGTGGCAACGTGCAGATTTTCGACAATGGCATGCACCGCGTGGGTATGCCGTATTCGCGCGTCGTCGAAGTGGACCCAACGTCCAACAGCGTGGCGTGGGAGTACGTCGGCGAGCCACCGGAGCAGTTCTTCAGCGGCCACATCTCGGGCGCCGAGCGGCAGCCGAATGGCAATGTCCTGATCTGCGAAGGCGCAGCTGGTCGGGTGTTCGAGATCACCCCGCGCGGCGAGACGGTATGGGAGTGGGTCTCGCCGTTCCCTATCACGACGCACGGACGGACGCGGGCCTGGGTCTTTCGTGCGTATCGGTATGCACCGGACTTCTCAGGACTGGCCGGCAGATCGCTGGATGCGGAGGCGTATGTCGACCTGAACCGTCTGTACGGTCTGAGTGGTTGAGCGACGCCGCGGAGCTCCTTGCAACATTCACTCGCGCCGGACCGGCGCCGTTCGTCCCTGAGATCCAGCTGTACCTGGCGGCTGAGCTGGTACCCCTGTGGCAGGCCACCGAGTGGCGGGCGGCCGCGCCACAGCCACCCCCGTTCTGGGCGTTTGCGTGGCCGGGGTCGATGGCCCTGGCGCGCTACATTCTCGACTACCCGCAGACCGTCGCCGGCAGGCGGGTGCTGGACTATGGATCCGGCAGCGGTCTAGCCGCCATCGCGGCCGCGCGGTCTGGCGCCTCGCAGGTCATGGCGTGCGATCTGGACCCACTTGCCGCGGTCGCGCAGCGGGCGAATGCCGAATTGAATGGCGTCTCGCTGACCATTCTGAGAGAGTCGACACGTGAGTGCGACGTCATTGTCGCCGGCGACGTGTGCTACGAACGCGAGCCCGCTGAAGCCACGCTCACCTGGTTACGTGAGCAGGCCGCGGCCGGCACCCTCGTGCTTATCGCCGACCCGGGCCGCCACTACGCCCCGCGCGACGGACTCCAGCTACTGGAGACCTATGACGTGCCCGTTTTGCGCGAGCTGGAGTCACTAGACGTCAAACGCACGCGCCTCTGGCGCCTGCTCAGCCCTTGAAGACCGCGGCTCGCAAATCCTTGTTCAGCATCGAGATGACGTTCAGGCTGATGCCCTTGGGACACACCGCTTCGCATTCGCCGTGGTTGCTGCAGTGCCCAAAGCCCTCCGCGTCGTGCCGCGCGACCATGTTGCGCACCCGTCGCCAGCGTTCCGGCTGACCTTGCGGCAGCAGACCCAGGTGGCCCACCTTCGCCGACATGAACAGCATCGCCGAGGCATTCGGGCACGCGGCCACACACGCGCCGCAGCCAATGCAGGTGGCGGCGTCGAAGGCGCGATCGGCGTTGTCCTTGGGCACCGGCGCGGCGTTGGCTTCGGCGGCGCTGCCGGTATCAGCCGAAATGAAGCCACCGGCGGCGATGATGCGGTCGAACGCGCCGCGATCCACCGCCAGGTCCTTGAGGACAGGAAACGCCGACGAGCGCCACGGCTCGAGGACCACGGTGTCGCCGTCTTTGAAAAACCGCATGTGCAGCTGACACACCGTCGTGGCCGGATTGGGTCCGTGGGCGACGCCGTTGATCATGAAGCCGCACGTGCCGCAGATGCCCTCGCGGCAGTCACTGTCGAAGACGATCGGGTCGTCGCCGCGGCGGATGAGGTCTTCGTTGACGACGTCCAGCATCTCCAGGAACGACATGTGCTCGTTGACGTCGCGCGCTTCGTAGGTTTCGAAGCGCCCTTCGCCCTGGGGATGCTTCTGCCGCCAGACTTTCAGGGTAATGTTCACTTGTAGCTCCTGACGGCCAGGTGCACGTTGTCGAACTCCAGCGGCTCCTTGCGGAGAACCGGCGGCTTGCCCTCGCCACCGTATTGCCAGGCCGCGACGTAGGCAAAGTGCTCGTCGTCGCGCAGCGCCTCGCCGTCCTCAGTCTGGCTCTCGACACGGAAGTGGGCACCGCAGGATTCGGTGCGATGCAGCGCGTCGATGCACAACAGCTCGGCCAGCTCCAGGAAGTCGGCGACTCGACCCGCACGCTCAAGCGACTGATTGATCTCTTCGTTGCCGCCGTTGACGCGCACGTTGGTCCAGAACTCCTCGCGCAGCGCGGGGATTCGCTCGAGCGCCTCGTGCAGACTTTCGTCGGAGCGCGCCATGCCCGCGTTGTTCCACATGAGCGTTCCCAGCTCGCGGTACACCGACTCCACGGTGCGCTCACCTTGCATCGACAGCAGTTTGTTGATGCGCTCGGCGACGACTTGCTTGGCCTCCTGGAAGGCCGGATGCGTCACGTCGACGTGCCCGGGCCGCGCACTGGCCAGATAGTCAGGGATCGTAGCCGGCAGCACGAAATAGCCATCCGCCAGGCCCTGCATCAATGCGCTGGCGCCGAGCCGATTCGCGCCGTGGTCGGAGTAGTTGGCTTCACCACCGACGAACAGCCCGGTGATCGTGCTCTGCAGGTTGTAGTCGACCCACAGGCCGCCCATGGTGTAGTGCGGCGCGGGATAGATGCGCATCGGCGCGGTATACGGATCCTCGCCGGTGATGCGCTCGTACATCTCGAACAGGTTGCTGTAGCGCTCGCGGATGGTGTCCTCGCCGAGACGGCCGATGGCGTCGGCGAAGTCGAGAAACACGCCGCGGCCGCCGGGTCCGACACCGCGCCCGTCGTCGCACACCTCCTTGGCCGCCCGCGAGGCGATGTCGCGCGGCGCCAGGTTGCCGTAGCTCGGATACTTGCGCTCGAGATAGTAGTCGCGCTCGCCTTCGGGAATCTGGCTGGGCGCGCGCGAGTCGCCCGCGATGCTCGGTACCCACACGCGACCGTCGTTGCGCAGCGACTCGCTCATCAGCGTCAACTTGGACTGATAGTCGCCGGACTGCGGAATGCACGTCGGATGGATCTGTGTGTAGCACGGATTGGCAAATGCCGCGCCGTGCTTGTGCGCGCGCCAGATGGCCGTGGCGTTGCAGCCGCGCGCGTTCGTCGAGAGATAAAAGACGTTGCTGTAGCCGCCCGTACACAACACCACCACGTCGGCGGCGTGAGCTTCGATCTCACCGGTGACCATGTCGCGCGTGACGATGCCGCGCGCCACCTGGTCGATCAGCACCACGTCCAGCATCTCGTGGCGCGGATACATGGTGACCGTGCCGGCGCCGATCTGTCGCTCGAGCGCCTGATATACCCCCAGCAGCAGTTGCTGACCCGTCTGGCCGCGGGCGTAGAACGTCCGCGAGACCTGCGCGCCGCCAAACGAGCGCGTGTCCAGTAAACCGCCATACTCGCGGGCGAACGGCACACCGGCGGCGACGCACTGGTCGATGATATTGACGCTCAGTTCGGCCAAACGATAGACGTTCGCTTCGCGCGAACGAAAGTCGCCACCTTTGACCGTGTCGTAGAACAGTCGGAAAACAGAATCGCCGTCGTTACGATAGTTCTTCGCGGCGTTGATCCCGCCCTGCGCGGCAATACTGTGCGCGCGGCGCGGGCTATCTTGATAGCAGAAGCACTTGACGTTGTAGCCAGCTTCGCCGAGCGTCGCCGCGGCCGCGCCGCCCGCCAGACCGGAGCCCACGATGATGATCGAGTGGCGGCGTCGGTTGGCCGGATTGACCAGCTTCATGTCAAAGCGGCGTTGCTCCCACTGTTCGGCGATCGGACCCGTCGGCAGGTTCGCGTCGAGAGGTAGGTCCAGGCTTTCATAGAACCGCTCGACGCCATCGGGCGAGGCCGGAACGCCGCGGAGTGGCTCGGTGATGACGGTCACGTGTCCAGGAACTCCCTTCTTCTACCCGATTATGCCTGCGAACACAGCCAACGGAATCGACATATTGCCGAGGGTGAGCAGCACCGCAAGGAACGTGGCCAGGTTGCGCACGCCGCGTGTGGTCCGCGCCGTATTCCAGCCCAACGTCTGCCAGCTGCTCCAGATGCCGTGAAGCAGGTGCAGACCGACCGCGATCATCGCCAGCTCGTAAAAGACCACCACCGGCCAGCGCTGAAAGCTGGCGACAACGTTGTGGTACACGTTGCCTTCTTCAAATGAGGGGTTCGCCGTACCAAAGGTGAAATCGAGCAGGTGGTAAATCAGAAACAAGAAGATGAAAATTCCACCGTAAATCATCGTGCGACTGGCGAACGACGATTCGAGATTCTTGCGCATGTCGTAGCGCTGCGGGCGGCTTGCCCGGTCGCGATTCGTGAGTTGCACGGCGGCCCACACGTGCACGACAAACGCGGGTATGAGGATGATGCGCACCAGCCAGAGGACCTGCGAGAAGCCAAACAACGGGTCGCCGACGATCCTGAGCCAACTGGCGTAGGTGTCGAGGAAGGTTGGCCCGGCGTAAATCTTGAGGTTGCCCCACAGGTGGAGGATCAGATAGCCGAACCAGATCAGGCCGGTGATGGCCATGACGTACTTTTTGCCGATCGTGGAGCGCCACAGCGAAGCCAGGCCCGTGATCGGCCGCGACCTGACCAGCGGCGTCGCGTTCAACATGTGTGTGGTGTGTCCTAGACCGTACGGCAGGTGGTTGCCAGCGGTCTAAGACACAGTTTGGCTCATAACGATAGGCCCTGGCTATGCTTACGCGAACTCACGCATGTGCGCGCGGACCTGCTCGAGCGCACCCTCGGGCAGCGCTTGCGAGCCGCCAATCTGCTCGGCGCCCAGCATCATCTCCGCTGCCTCTTCTAAGGAAATAATGAGGCGCGCCGTCGACATCTGGTCCTTGCCCCACGCCAGCAGGCCGTGGTTGGCCAGGAGCACGGCGCTCGCGTCCGGGTTGTCGGCCAGCGCCTTTTCAATGTTGGTCACCGACTCCCGCGAGCCGCGCGGACCCCAGCCCGCCACAGGAATCGCCGAACTGACACCCTGGCGCAGCAAGCCCTCGTAGTGAATCGGCATCGCTTGATGGGCCATCGCATAGGTGCTGACCATCGGCGAATGGGTGTGGATCACCGCGCCGACGTCAGGCCGCGCCTTGTAGACGCACGCGTGCATCTGCACGATCTCGGCCGAGGTCGACTGCAGCTTGCCTTCCTTCACGTTGCCGTCGAGGTCGAGCACGGCCAACGTCTCGGATGACTGTCCGAGGAGCGAACTGGCGCCGGTGATCAGCATCGACTGGCCGTCCGCGAGGCGCACGCTCGAGTTGCCGTGGTTGCTGTGTGAGAGAACGCCCGAGCGTACCAAGAGGTCGGCGGCGGCCAGGATTGCCTGGCGCTCCTGGGGATGGCTCGGCGGAGCCACGACCGCGCCATTGGAGCGCGTGTCTGTCGCGGGAAACAGCTCGAGGAAGAGTCGGGCGAGTCCCTCGGGGTTGGTCGTCGTCATGCCGTGGCCGCCGCTGATCTCGCGCACCGTCCAGCGCGGATTGCCGCGCAATCGGGCGGCGGTCGCGTCGAAGACGGGGCCCGGATCGGGGCGCTCGGTCGCCACGATGTAGGTGAGCGAGAACAGGCGCTCCTCGAGCGGCATGCTGAGCTTGACCTTTTCCTCGAGGGTGAGGCGCGACTGCGCGGTGCGTCGCTCGAGGTTCCACGGATCGGGCACCTGGTTGCGCTGGATAGGTGGGATCCGCCAGTCGGTGGACGGTCGGTCGCGTGGGCCGCCGAGGTCGAACAGACTCTGGCCGTTGGCGGGCAGGAACGCGTCGAGATAGACCAGGTGCTTGATGCGGTTGGGCATGCGGTCGGCGACGCCGGTGACGACCATGCCGCCGTAGCTGTGGCCGACCAGGATGATGTCGGTCAGGTCCTCGTACCAGATCGCGTTGTAGACGTCCTGGATGTGTGTCGACAGGTTGACCTCGGGATTTGCGAGGTGCGTGCGTTCACCCTGTCCGGTGAGTGACGGAGTAAAGACCGTGTGGCCTGCTTGCTGGAGCAGTGGCCGCACCAGACGCCAGCCGTAAGAACCACCCCACGCGCCGTGGACCAGGACGTACGTAGCCATAATCCGGCAGCGTACACTGCCCTCGATGCCGGCCCCTACTCGCACCGGTTCGAACTCGGGCAGGGCCGCCGCAGAGCCGTTCTCTGGCTTTTCCGAAGATGCGTTCCAGTTCCTGCTGGACTTGCAGGCCGAGCAGAGTCGGACGTGGTTCAAGGCCCACCAGGACGACTATGTGCGGCTGTGTCGGCGACCGCTCGAGCTGCTGGTCTCCGAGCTGCAGGAGTGTCTGGCGGACGTCTACCCCCAGATTGTGGACGTCGAGCCGCACATCTTCCGCATTCAACGGGATACGCGCTTTTCGAAGGACAAGTCGCCGTACAAGACCAACCTGGCGGCTAACCTGGCCATCCGACCGCCAGCCGAGAGCGAGGACCAGCACACGACGCCGGGCCTGTACTTCAGCTTTGGGCTCGACGGCGAATATCTGGCGATCGGCGCCTGGCATATGGAGCCGCCGGTCCTGCTGCGCTACCGCGCCCAGGTGGACGATGCGCGGGCTGGGGCGCAGCTGCACAAGATCGTGAGCCAGCTCCAGCGCGACGGGTGGAACCTGGGCTCGATGGAGGCGCTCAAACGCGTGCCGCCACCGTATCCGCAGGACCACCCGCGGGCCGAGCTGCTCAAACGGAAAGGCCTGGCGGCGTCGATCCAGGTTGAAGAAGGCATCAGCGCCACGCCCGCGCTCGTCGACTGGGCCGACGCCCACCTCCGCCAGGCCGCCGCCATGATCAACTGGCTGGACCGCCACCTCGCCTCACAGAGCTGAGCACCCTCGCCGTCGGGCCGACAGCTCTGGCCTGACAGTACGCGTGTGTTGACGGTCGACAACTTACGAGCAGTGAAGTCGTACTGGCCAGCGACACCGTGGCGCACCATGGGGCCGAGATTTCGCTTTCGGGCGTCGCCCAACGCGTTAGCATCGTCACAGTGACGGTGCGACTCTGGCTCCTGATCGGCGCGGCCGCGGTATTGCTGAGCGGCTGCGTCGGGCGTGGCGCCGCCGGCCGAGCCGCCGCCTTGCCGCAGCCGACGAACTTCGCCCAGTGGGTGGCGATCGCCGTCTTCGTCATCGGCATCTGGTGGGTCGCCATGAAGATCCTGCGTGGCTGATATCGCAAAGAGACATACCGTCACTCAGCCGCAACACGAACGAAACATGCAGCCTGAACGCCGCGGCATGCAGGGTGCTTAGAGGCAGGTGATGACGCTGGCAGAAGCCAATGAAGGATCCCCGAGTGTCGCGACTGCCAGCCCGGTCAGTCGCGCCGCCGATGGGCTCCACCCCGTTCCGCGCCGCATCCTGGAGATGATCCCACCCGCGATCGCCTGGGTGGCGATCACCTCGCCCGCCTGGGCGGCCGTCGTCGCGCCGACCCTGCTCGGCTACTTCCTGGTTGCCTTCTCGGTGTACTGGCTGTGGCGCTCGATCGAGTTCAGCGTCGGGCTGCTCATCGGTCTGGCCCGTCTACATGGCTCGCAGCGTCGCGACTGGGCGGCCTTCGGTCAGAACCTGCCAGGCTACGAGCGCATGCACCACCTGGTCCTGGTGCCGACGTATCGCGAAAGCGACGAGATCCTGGCCACGACGCTGGAGTGCATCCGTCAGCAGAGCGTGCCGCCTGAGCGCGTCGCGGTGGTGCTGGCCTTCGAAGAGCGTGATCCCGACGCACCGCAGCGCGCGGCGCATCTCACTCAGCGTTTCGCCAATGCCTTCGGACATCTGCTGGTCACCATGCACCCGGACGTCCCAGGTGAGGTCAAGGGCAAGTCGTCAAATCTGCACTGGGCCGCGCGGAGTGTCCAGGACGAATTGATCGCCACTGGTCGACTCGACGCCCGCAATCTGCTGGTGACGGTGTGCGACGCCGATTCGCGGATGGACCGCCAGTATCTCGCCGCGCTGTCGGTGGAGGTGCTCTCGCATCCCGACGGACGGCTGCACATCTACCAGCCGGCGATCCTTTTCTATGCAAATTACGCGCGCCTGCCCCTGCCACTTCGCGCGGTGAGCAGCGTCTTTTCGCTGTACTCACTGGCGCGGCTGGCCGCGACGCACCGCCTGGTGCCTCAGTCGACCTACTCGTTGACGTGGTGGGCGGCGCGTCGGGTGGGCTTCTGGGATGTGGACGTCGTTCCCGAAGATTCACACATGTTCTTCAAGGTATGGTTGCACCTCGGCAAGCGCGTCAAAACCCGCGCCATGTACCTGCCCGTGTATGCCGACGCAGCCGAAGGCATCAACTTCTGGCGGTCGGCCTCGAGCACCTATCAGCAGATTCGTCGCTGGGCGTGGGGTGTCTCCGACGTGCCGTACCTGACGCTGCGCACCCTGCGCGCCCAGCACATCCCGTGGTACCTGCGCTTCCAGCGAGTGGGCTGGTACATCGAGGAGC
>JAFAWJ010000976.1 GCA_019242065.1 Chloroflexota bacterium | reverse complement strand
ATCTGGTCGAGCGACGACGCGAACGCGATCAAGCCATAGCGGCTGACCCGACCGTACGTCGGCTTGAAGCCGACGACGCCGCACAGGGCACCCGGTTGGCGTATCGAGCCGCCCGTGTCAGTCCCCAGGGCGAACGGCGCGAACTCCGCGCCCACGGCCGCCGCCGAGCCACCGCTCGACCCACCAGGCACCCGCGTCAGGTCCCACGGGTTGCGCGTGGGGAAGAACGCCGAGTTCTCTGTGGACGAGCCCATGGCGAACTCGTCCATGTTCGACTTGCCGAGAAGCACGCTCCCCGCCTCGTCCAGGCGACGGGTGATGGTCCCGTCCTCAATGGGCACGAACTGCTCCAGGATCCTGGAGCCGGCCGTGGTCCGGATACCGCGCGTGGTGAGCACGTCCTTCAGGATCATGGGCACACCCAGCAGTGGGGCGGTGTCGCCCTGCGCCAGTCGCTCGTCCGCGCGGCGAGCCTGTTGTTCGGCACGCTCGCGGGTCACCGTCAACAGACTGCGCACGGTGGACTCGTCGAGCGCCTCGATGCGGTCCAGGTGCGCCCGCGCGACCTCCAGGGCCGAGACTTCACGACGCGCGAGCAGCCCGTGGAGCTCGCTCACGCCAGCCGACGTCAGGGTCATTCGAAAACGGGTGGCACCAGGAACTGCTGGTCGCGCACGGCGGGCGCGTTGCGCAGGATGTCCTCGACGGGCCAGGAAGGTCGAGGAACGTCCTCGCGCATCACGTTGCTCAGCGGTATCACCTGGGCCGTGGGCAGAATGGCGGAGGTGTCCAGCTGACCCAGCGCCTGCATCGCGTCCAGAATGTGGTCGAGCTCGCGGACGAGCTGGTCCATCTCGTCGTCGCTGAGCCCCAGCCTGGCAAGCCGGGCCACGTGGGCGACCTCCGCACGGGTGATAGTCACGCGGCCACGAGTATAGGTCCTCGCCCGCGCGGCTAACTGCTCGCCAGCCGAGCGCGGAGCACTCCAAGCATGGCGTGCACCTCGGACACGCCGAGGATCAGCAGCAGCGCGGCATACACGACCGCCGCCAATATTCCCGCGGACACCAAACCAAGCAGCCCGCCCAGATGACTGAGCGTCGGCCAGGCCAGCACGAGCACCCCGAACACCACCAGCGCCGCGGGAACAACGCGCGCCAGGAACGGCAGCAACGCCGAGCCGAGCCGCAGGCCCGGCAAGGAGCGGCGAAGCAGGAACAGCAAGATGATGGCGTGGCTGCTGTTCTGGACCGCGTTCGCCAGGGCCAGGCCACGCGCCTGCAGAGGGCCAATCGTCGACAGCGCCACGGCCAGGTAAATGAACACGCACACCACGCCGACCACCACCGGCGTGCGCGCGTTCTGTCGCGCGTAGAAGGCATTGATCAGCAGGTAGTCGACAGCCGTAGCCGGCAGTTGGGGCGAGTAGAACAGGAAGATCGCGGCGGTGCGCGCCGTATCGGCTGGCAGGAACGCGTTGCGCTCGAACACCAGCGCCACCAGCGGCTGGGCGAGCGCCGCCACGATGGCGAGCGTCGGCAGCATCAACAGCAGCACCAGCTTGAGGCCGAAGACCAGCGCGTCGCGGTACTCGCTCAGGCTGCCGCCCGCGCCCGGGTTCAGGCGCGACAGCGTGGGCAGGATGGCAAACGAGACGGCGAGCCCCACGATACCCAGCGGGAACTGGATGATGCGCGTCGCGAAGTCCATCGAAGTCAGGTTGCCCGCGGGCAGGCTCAGCGCCAGGTTGCGGTCGATCAGACTGCCCGTCGAGGTGACGATCAGCCCGGTCGCCACCGTCCCGGCCAGCGTCAGAATGCGCCGGATGCCTGGGTCGGAGAAGTCGATGCGTGGCCGATACTCGCGCCAGAATTCGCGCAGCCCGCTGGCCTGGAGCAGGAACTGCGCGAGCGCGCCGATCACCAGGCCGACGGGCAATGCCGGGTAGCCGAGTGGCTTCGCCAGCAGCAGGACGCCGACGATGATGCCCACGTTGTAGGTGGCCGTGGCAAACGCGGGCAGCGCGAAGCGGTTCTGAGCGTACAGCGCGCACGTCAGCACACCCGCGAGCCCCTGGAAGATCACCGAGACGAGCGCGATGCGCATGAGACTCACCGCCAGCGCTCGCTCATCCTGCGACGCGAAGCCTGCCCCAACCACCGATAAGAGTGGCTCGGCAAAGACCCCGAGCAACACGGCCAGCGTGGTGAACGCGAGTCCGGCCAGGCTGAACACCGCGCCAACCAGGCGCCACAGCTGGCGTCGGTCGTTGGCATGCTGCACGAAGACCGGCACAAAGGCGGCGGTGCTGACGGTTCCGACCAGCAGGTCGTACAGAATGGTGGGAATAGTCCGAGCGAAGACGAACGCATCGGTGCCTGCCGTTGCGCCGAACGTGGAGGCGATCACGACGTCGCGCAAGAGGCCCAGACCACGGCTCAGCACATTGCCCGCGGCGATGACCGCGGCTGCGCTGGCTAAACGCCGCTGGGTTGAACCCGGAGCGCTGCTACGCTGGTCGCGCAGTGGCGTTACTGGCGCGCTTTGCATGCGGTTGCAAACAGCGAGTCGAGATCCCGGCGCCGGCCGAGGTGCGCTGCAAGGCGCACGCTAGCCTGGCCAGACTCATCCAGATGCCCAACGGGCAGGTGCGGTACGTGGCGGTGGCGGTGGCCGGGGGGCTGGATCAGGCTGAGGTTCCTCGCTCGTAAGGGTTTGTAGCATCCTGAGCCGCCCCCAGCCGACCTGGCGCGTGTGCGTCACAATCGGCCCGCCGCGGGTGATAGTACCACCGGTTGTGTAGTAGCCTGGCTGTGGCACAATATGTCGGTTCACGAAACGGCCGGACCACGCAGGCCGGAGTGCTTGAAAACGCTCCCAGGCGCGCCTATCCTCGACCCCAGTGTCGAGGCCACAGGCTGGGCGGGCGACCTCTGCACGAACCAAGCGCCGTCTGATCGTTCGCGCGAGCGCATCCTCGTCTGGTTGGGCGAGGGCGCACGCGAGGT
>JAFAWJ010000736.1 GCA_019242065.1 Chloroflexota bacterium | reverse complement strand
CGTTCTTGAGCAGCGCGCGGGCGATCGATACCCGCTGCCGCTGGCCGCCGGACAGCTGCAAGCCACGTTCGCCGACGGGTGTGTCGTAGCCATCCGGCAGCCCCAGGGCGAACTCGTCCACGTTCGCGGCGCGCGCCGCTTCCAGCACGTCTTCATCCGAGGCCTCGGGCCGGCCGAGTCGCAAGTTGTCGCGCAGCGACGTGTTGAACAGATACGTGTCCTGGGCGACCAGCGCCATCAGACTCCGCAGGTCGTCCAGCTTGAACTGCCGAATATCCTCGCCCTGAATCTGAATCTGGCCTGTCTGCGGGTCCCAGAAGCGCAGCAGCAGATGCGCCACGGTGGTTTTGCCGGCACCCGACCGCCCGACAATCGCCACGGTCTTGCCTGGCCGCAGCTCGAAGCCGACGTCGCGCAGCGCCGGCCGCTCGGTCTGGTTGTAGGCGAAGGTGACGCTGTCGAACGCGACGCCGATGCTGTCGAGCCGCTCGGGGAGCGGCGCGGGACCGTCCTGGACAGGCACCGGCTCGTCCTCGACGGCAAAATACCGCCGCGCGGCGCCGATCGTCTGGTGCAGCTCCTTGGCCACCGTGACGATCGTGATCACGGGCTGGAACGAAGCTGCGGCCAGCAGCGTTGCCAAGGGCAGCGCCGTGCGGGCCAGCTCGCCCTCGGTCACCAGACGCACACCCGCGGTCATGACGGCCAGCGCGCCGAGACCCATCAAACCTTCGATCACCCCGTTCTGCACGGCCTGCCAGCGCAAAAACTCGCGCCTCAGACCGCCGAGCTGCTGGCTGTGCATGGCGACTTCAGTCATGCGTGCATCGCCATAGTCAAAAGCGGCGATCGTCCGCAGGCCTTGGACACTGTCTATGGCATGCGCGGTGACCTCGCCAGTCGTCTCCCGCAAGGCCGTACCCAGGCGCGACGACTGGCGCGCGGCCAGTGTCGGCGTGAGCGCGACGCCGATCAAAAACGGTACGAGCACCACCGCCAGCGGCGGCGCGAGCATCGCGAGCACGATCAGCACAAAAGCGGGCACCAGCACCGCGACCACCAGGGGTGAGATCGTGTGCGCGTAGAACAGCTCGATCAGCTCTACGTCGCCGAGCAAGGTGCTGACCAGGTCGCCACTGCGCCGCCGAACCAGGTAGGCGGGCGCCAGCGGGTCCAGCAGCTGATACAGCCGAATGCGCAGCTCCGCGAGCAGGCGGTACGCCAGGTCGTGTGAGACCCACGAGTCGAGCCAGCGCAGCACGGCCGCGGCCGGCACGATCAGCGCCAGCGCCCACAGCCAGGGGCTCAGATTGGCGTTGTTGACGACCTGGGTCACCAGCAGCGCGCTGATCACGCCGAGAGCCACCTGGGCGCCGGCCTGCAACGGACCCAGCAGGAACACGCAGGCAGTCTCCCACCCCCACGGGCGGACCAGTTTGAACAATCGCAGCCAGATCTGGCTGGCGCTCACGCGTTCCGTCAAGGCAGCTCCTACCTGAGCCGGCGCCGGCGCGTGCGCATGCGAGTGGGAATGCGAATGCGAATGGCCGCCGCCGTTGAGCGCCAGACGCGCGCTGAGCGACTGGATGGGCTCCGGCTCGGCCTCGAGCTCATCGCCACTCAGCATCAGCGGCACCGCGGCGCGTTGGGCAGCCATCAGCCGGTAATAGACGCCGTCCTCGTGTGCCAGGAGCTCGCGGGGCGAGCCCTCCTCGACAAGCTGGCCGCGGTCGAGCACGACGATGCGATCGGCGCTCGCCACGCTCGACAGCCGATGGGCAATGATGAGCGTCGTGCGCCCGCGCTGCAGGTGATCGAGCGCCTGCTGGATGGTCGATTCGTTCTCGGCGTCGACGCTGGACAGCGCCTCGTCCAGGACCAGGATCGGTGCGTCTTTCAGCAGTGCTCGCGCGATCGCCAGACGCTGGCGTTGGCCGCCTGAGAGTCGCACGCCCCGCTCGCCGATGAGCGTGGCGTAGCCGCCGGGCATGTCGACAATGAACTGGTGTGCGTTCGCGGCGCGACAGGCGGCCTCCAGTTCCTCCTGAGTCGCGGCCGGGCGGGCGACGCGCAGGTTGTCCGCCACGCTGCCATAAAAGAGGTAGGTGTCCTGGGCGACGACGGCCACCTGACTCCGCAGCCGCTCGAGCGGCAAATCGCGCAGGTCGTGACCGTCGAGCAGCACGCGCCCCTGCTGCGGATCGACGAACCGCAGCAACAGGTTGACCAGCGTCGATTTGCCGGCGCCCGACGGACCCACCACCCCCAGGCTCTGGCCAGGCTCCAGGTCGAACGAGACGTCGGTCAGCGCTGGACGACGGCCCCCCGCGTAGCCAAAGGTCACGTGCTCGAAGCGCACCACGGGTCGCAGCTCCTCCGGCGAAATCGGGTTCGCCGGGGGCTGGACCTCCGGGGCCGAGTCGAGCAAACCGTACAGGCCGCGGGTGGCGGCAACCGCCAGCATGCTGCTGTGGAAGAGCTGGACCAGGTCGCGCAGTGGGCGGAAGACCTCGACGCCCAGCAGCAACACCACGAGCAGGGTCGCCAGCGACAGTTGGCCGGCCTGTACGCGGATGGCACCCCAGCCCAGCGCGACGGCCGCGCCCGCGGAGATGCCCAGCAAAGTGATGCTGCCCGTGGCGATGTTGACGCCGAGCACCCACATCGTGCTGCGATACAGGTAGCGTGCGCGCGCCGCGAGCCGCTCGCCGCGCTGGCGGCTCTGGCCGAAGGCCTTGAGCGTGCCCAGGCCCTGGATGTTGTCCAGAAATTCGGCCGCCGTGTCTGCCTGGGCGCGACGAAAGGCCATGCTCGCGGTGCTGTTGAGCTTGTGGAAGGCGGCAGGCGCGATGAGCGTGACCAGCGCGAAGACCAGGAAGATGGCCGCCGTCTGGACGTCCAGGAAGGCCATGAAGCCGAAGATCAGCACCGGCGTCAGCCCCGCCACGATCAACTGCGGCAGGTACTGGCCAAAGAAGGGGTCCAACTGCTCGACCCCATCGACCAGTGTCAGGGCAGCGTCGCCGCTACGCCGCTGATCGAAGTGTCCGGCGCCCAGCATGAGGATGTGGGCGTACAGCCTGGCACGCACACTGGCCTTCATCCGCGCCGCGGTGTCGTTGGCGATGTCGTCGCGCGCGAGCTGCAGTACCGCCCGCACGACGATCAGCCCGGCGATGAGCGCCAGCAGACCGAGCAGCGAGTTGAACGGCTCGCCGGTGAAGGCGCGCGCCATGGCCTGGCCCGTGAGCGTCAGGCGCAACATCGAAATCGGGACCGCGGCCAGTCCGACGATCGCCGCCAGGGCGATGCGCAGGCGGAAGCCGCGGGTCATGTTCAGCAGCCGCCAGTCCAGGTACATCGGGCGCGATCCCTTTCCCTCCTCAGGGTACTCGGCTCCTGTGACCAGGTTCACAGTTCGCGTGTGAGGCCCCTCACAGTCTTTACGTGGCTGCTCGGCCTACCGTGAGGCCACACCACCGCTGGAGCCACCTGCACCATGAGCGCCGAGCCCCTCTTCCTCGAAAACCGCCCCTACCTCGTAGACGTTGCCGCAACCCCGAAGCTCAGCATCGTCCCTGCTCCTCCGCCGGTGCGCCCCACCGAGCCAGAAGCGTCGCTGACCTTGGCCCGCGTGACGTCATCCCTGCAGCTCCTGCTGGCGGCCCGCCGCGCGGCTCGCTTCAGCGGCAGATCCCTGCCACACGACTGACCCGCTCGAGGCGCCCCAAAACTCGACCATGAGCACGTTCCATATCGGTGAAATTGCAGATGGCCTGGAGGGCTTGGGTTTTGTAGTCTGGCCATCTCGGGAGCGTGCTGTCATGACAGGTCCGACAACTCACAGCGACTCACCTCGAACTGGAGCGCGGCGCTCCTCGGCGGCTCTGTTCCGGGCTGACCCCGGCCAACTGGCGAATGTCGGACTGTTTGCAGACCTCTCACCCGCGGAGCTCAACGGGCTGGCGGCCCTCATGCGGCCGCGCACGTATGCTCGCGACGAAGTCATTTACCTGCGCGGGGATCCCGGCACGGCCTTCTACGTGATCGCCACCGGGCGGGTGAAGATCACCCTGACCTCGCCGGACGGCAAGGAGCTGATCCTGCGCCGTCTCGGCCCGGGCGACTTTCACGGTGAGCTGGCCTTGCTGGACGACGAACCGCGCTCAGCCGACGCGGTCGCCACCGAGTCCAGCGCGCTGCTGGTGCTACAGCGCGACGCCTTTCGGCAGTTCCTGGCCGAGCATCCAGCGGTGGCTACCAAGCTGCTCGGTACAGTGAGTCACTACCTGCGCCGCAATGCGGAGCTGATTCAGGACGCCACGTTCCTGGACGTGCCCGCCCGCCTGGCGCGCATCCTCCTCGAGTTGGCCGGTGGCGACGGGGCCGACAACCTGCCGCCCGCGGGCGCGGTCATCCCCGACCGCATGAAACAAGCCGAGCTGGCCTCACTGGTGGGCGCCACGCGCGAGAGCGTCAACAAATGGCTTGGCTCGTTCGAAAAACAGGGCCTGATCCGCATCGAGCGCGGCCAGATCACCCTGCTGCGCCCGAGCGCCCTGCGCCAGCGCATCTACTGATCAGACCAACTGCCTGGGGTGGGCGCGGTAGGATTCGAACCTACGACCCCCGCTATGTCGAAGCGATACTCTAACCAACTGAGCTACGCGCCCTGAATCCCGTCATTCTACCCCAATGAATGCCACTGGTCTACCGCGGGCCGACATAGAATACATGTTCTATGAGCACCCGCGGCCGGAACCGCGCGATCCCCACTGGTCGCCCGTGCGCTCGAGCAGCCAAGCGGCCGTGCCATAACTCGCAGCCAGCGGCGGCGCGAGAGGGAATGTCTATACTTCGCGCCGCGTTGTTTGAGCGCCGACCAGTGTCCGCAGGATACTTGGGCGGCGAGCGACCCCCTGGAGAGATGAATGCTTGAGCCCCGCGCCCGGACGCTGTCGATGCCCGCGGCGCAGCCCACGACGACTCACCCTTCACTCGGTCGAAGCCTCACCGCGCTGTTCGCCTGGATAACAGACCACGAGTACGTCGCCCTTGCCGGCGTGCTGCTGGCCATGCTGCTGATCCGCGTCGTCGCCCTCGGCGCGTTCCCGGACACGCTGAACCCCGACGAGGCCGACAACATCGAGGGCGCCGTCCGCATCCTCCACGGCGCGCCGCCGCAAAACGGCTTCTTCGGCTTCGACTGGACCGGCGAGCCGGCGATGAGCGCCTACATCTTCGCGGGCGCCATCAAGCTCTTTGGTCTCAGCCCCTTCGGGGCTCGCCTGCCGACCGCGCTCATCAGTGTGCTGAGCCTGGCGGTGTTCTATCCCCTGCTCCGCCGACAGGTCGCCGTCCTGCCCGCCCTGCTCGCCACGCTGCTGTTTGGCAGTCAGCTCTGGTACCTGCAGATGTCGCGCATGGCGTGGACCAACGAGCATGTGACCCTGTTCACGCTCGGAGCGGTCTACGCGCTGCTGACTGCGCTGCGCGCGCCCGGTACGCGCCGCGGGCGCCTGTGGTTCCTGGGATGCGGCCTGTGCTGCGCGCTAACTCTGTACGGCTATCCCGCCGCGCGGATGCTGCTGCCGAGCCTGTATCTGCTGCTGCCGTTCGCCATCCTGCACGATCGCCGCCGATGGAAGGACATCCTGGCTGGCTATATCGCCATGGGTCTGTTCACGGCGGTGCTGTTTTTGCCCGAGGCGGTCTACGTCGCCAACCACCTGTCGAGCTTCATGCTTCGCTTCTCGGTGGTCAGCATCCTCGACAAGCCCGACTTCCTGACCGCACCCGGCCCGATCCTCGCCAGACAGCTGATCGCCAATTTCCTCGGCCTGTGGGTGGGTGTCTACAACAACGTGCCGAACCACTTCCCTGTCGACGAGCCGCTCCTCGATCCGTTGACTGGCGTGCTGGTCGCGCTGGGCGCGGTGCTCAGCCTGGCGATCCGCCGCTTCCGTGTGCAATTCGAGACGTGGATGTGGTGGTCCATCTTGCTGCTCGGCTGGTTCGTCAGCGAGGTCCTGACGATTGGCACGCCAGACGGCACCCGCGCGACCAGCTGGATGCCCGCGCTGTTCGTCTTTGCGGGCATGACCCTGGACGTGGCATTCAACTGGGCGGCCAGGCTTGGGACGAGTGCGCGAAGCCTTGCCCTGCTTGGCGGCAGCCTGGTGATCGTGCTCGCCGCGTACAGCGATGTCAGCCACTACGTTCAGTGGATGAGCCTGCCGTCGACGCGCGAGATGCGGCAACCGTACATCAGCGATGCCGACTTCCCCGATTGGGCAGCCGCGATCATTCAGCGAGCGGAGTCGGGCGCGCCCGGCTTTACCGTCGACGAGTGGCGGAGCGGCGTCATACCGCATACCCTCGGCTCCACGACCACCGACACAGCGCGGACGACGCCGATGACGCTGACGGCCACGCCGCGGGACCAGTGGCCGAGTGTCCTCGCCACCTTTGGCACCGACGGGCCCAGCAAACTCTCAGCCCCCCGAGCCGTCGCCGTCGATCAGCTCGGCAACGTGTACGTCCTCGATGGCGACCCGAACGTCGAGGCGATCAAGAAGTTCGATCGCAACGGCAACTTCCTTCTGGCGTGGGGTTCGCCAGGCGATCAAAACGGGCAATTTCATTCGGCTTCGGCGGTCGCGGTGGCCGGTCCGGATCGCGTCCTCGTCCTGGACGCGGACACCGCGTGGGTCCAGGTGTTCGACGAGCAAGGCACGTACCTCGGACGCTGGGGCGGCCCGGAGAGCGACATGTACCGCCCACGCGCTATGCAAGTCGGTCAGGACGGCAATGTCTCCATCGCCGACACGGGTCGGGCGCGCATCGTGCAGGCCAGCCCGGACGGTCACATCCAGAGCCGGTTCAGCACGCTCGGCGGTGGTCCAGAAAGTGAGCCGGCGGGCCTGGTGCCACTGGCCAGCGGCGACGTGCTCGTGGCTGACGCCAAGCAGGGTGCGCTGCGCACCTTCACGACGGGTGGAACCGAGGTTGCCCACTGGCCGTTCGTGTCCGCCATCGCCCTGGATGCGCCACGGATTGCGCAGGTCGAGGATGGCAGCTTCTACGTGACGCTGCCGAGTGTGTGCGGAGTGGAGCACGTCTCCGCGGCTGGCGAGCCGCTGGCCACCAACGGCACCTGCGAAGCCAACGATTATCTCGAGTACCCGACCGCCATCGCCGCCGATTCGGCTGGGCATGTCTACGTGGGTGATCTGAACGAGCACGCGGTCAAAGTCCTGGCCACCACGCCCTGAAGCGACGCCCCGAGACGTTGAAGCAGCCGCAGCGTCAGATCTCGTGAAGTTCTCGCACTGAGGCACCGGCGGCGTGGCGTCAACACCCATGTTCGGCCACCTGAGCTTCAGCGCAGGCGCGCTGCACACGCGCGAGCGGGCCATCGCCGGCTTCCTCGCCACCGCCGCCAGTCTCGACGTGGCCATCCTGGCCCAGAGCAACCTGCTGCGCGCGCAGTCCGCCTGGCCAGCGGTGCCACTTTTCGTCGTGGCGTGTGCGATCGGCATCTGGGCACTGCGCCTCGTCGACCCTCCGGCACTGCTGTCGGTCGCTCACTTCGCGACGCCCGCCCGCGGCCGCGCCTGGAAAATCAGCCTCGGGCTGTCGCTGTTGGCCAGCGCGACGAGTGTGATGCTGTTCGCGACGCAAACCGCGCTCACGTTTGCCTGGCTGGTGTTTGCCCTCAGCGTGCTGCTCATCGGGCTGGCGGGTTGGCTGATCGACGGCCGCCCTCACCTGAAGGTGGCCTGGCGCCGGGAACGGCCCTGGCTGATCGCGTTGGCCCTCTGCACGCTGATCGGGGCCGTGCTCCGGCTGGTCGACCTGGGCAGCACCCCGTTCGGCCTGTGGTTCGACGAGGCCTACAGCGGTCTCCAGGTGGAACGCATCCTGGCT
>JAFAWJ010000609.1 GCA_019242065.1 Chloroflexota bacterium | reverse complement strand
GGAAGGCCGCGGCGATCGCCGCCGTGCCCGCCGACAGGCCGTCCATGTTGTCAAGCAGGTTGAACGCGTTGGTGATGCCGACGACCCACAAAATGGTCAGGGGGATGGCCACGATGGCCAGCCAGGGTGTGCCAATCTGGATCCCGGCCAGGACCAGTCCGCAGGCGGCCACGATCTGGGCGATCAGCTTGGTATGCGGCCGCAGC
Organism: Chloroflexota bacterium; assembly: GCA_019242065.1. The sequence continues at coordinate 2,492 of JAFAWJ010000609.1, read as the reverse complement.
CGTCGAAAATCGTCGATCAAGCCGGTGATGAACAACAGCGAACCGCCGCCAACCAGGCCGACGAGGCGCATATCGTGCGGGCCAAACCAGGCGATTACCGCGGTGCTCGCGGCATAAATTGCCACACCCCCGAGGAGCGGAGTGGGTTGCCGATGCCAGCGATCCTGACGCGGAACTGCCACGATGGCATGCGCGCGAGCCCAACGGGCAACAAGTGGCGTCAAAACGGCAGAGATGCCGAGAGCGACCCCGAAACACGCGACAAGTCGGACGAGATCGTCCGAGAACAGCAACGGCACCGAGATGATCGCTTTGCCTGGATCCTATGGCCGCTCACGCACGGGGGTCAACCGTGCGTCAAGCACAGGGCTACAGCGGGTCAAGGGCGCCCTCTTTCGCAAGGTAACACAAGCTGCATTGGTTCGTCTTGACGGTATCGAACACGCCTTGCCAGAATCGGTCCAGCCTCCCCCGGGCAGGGACGCTGGCGAAGATCGCGCCGCGGCGCAGCTCAAATTGCGCCTATGTGCTGTAACGCATGTGCCCGCGACCTGTTACCTGCAGCGAAGGAGCGCGTGACCCGGTGAATGACCACCACCTCGGACGCAAACTGCGTACGCGTGCGGCGCGAGTTGCCGTCGTTGGACTCGGCTATGCCGGCTTGCCAATGGCGATCGAATTCGCGCGAGCCGGGTTCAGGTGCGTCGGTCTCGACGTCGATGCGGGCAAGGTCGAGGCGGTGAGTCACGGGCGTAGTCCAGTGTCCAATGTCGCCGACCAGGAGGTCGCGTTGCTGCGAGCCGATGGACACCTGGAGGCGAGCACGGATGCGCGCGTGCTGGATGACGCGGATGTGGCCATCATCTGCGTGCCAACACCGCTCACGGCCAGCGGCGGACCCGATCTGCGTTTCGTCGAATCAGCCGGCGCGACGATTGCCGAACACCTGCACCCGGGCATGCTGGTCGTGTTGCAGAGTACGTGTGGGCCGGGCACGACGTCGCGCACCTTGCTGCCTTTGCTGGAGCAGACAAGCGGCATGCGTGCCGGCGAAGACTTCTTCCTGGTCTTCGCACCCGAGCGTATCGACCCTGGCAACACGCGCTTTACGGTCAAAAATACGCCCAAGCTGGTCGGCGGTGTGACGCCAGAGTCCACGCGCCTGGCCTGCCTGCTGTATGAGTGCTGCATTGATGAGGTCGTGCCCGTCAGCTCGCCTGACGTTGCCGAACTGGCCAAACTTGTCGAGAACACGTTCCGCTTCATCAACATCAGCTTCATCAATGAGACCGCGCTCTTGTGCGAGCGGCTCGGCGTCAATGTGTGGGAAGTGATCGAGGCAGCCCGCACCAAACCTTTCGCGTTCATGCCCCACTATCCGAGTGCCGGAGTCGGTGGCCATTGCATCCCGGTTGTGCCGCAGTATCTGCTGGCCGCGGCGCGCGAACACGGCCTCATGGGTGAGCTGATTCCGGCCGCAAACCGCGTCAACGACGCCATGCCCAAGCTGGTGGTCGATAAGCTCGAGCGAGCGCTGCACGAACGCCTCGGTAAATCGCTGATCAACGCCACGGTCTTACTCGTGGGCATCACGTACAAGCCCGACATCGCCGACATTCGAGAATCGGCTGCTTTGCGCGTCCTGCAGGAGGCGTATTCGCGCGGCGCGCGCGTGGTCTACCACGACCCGCTGATGCCATCGGTGCACATCGGTGACGCGACGGTGACCTCGGTAGGGCTCGATTGTGACACGATCGAAACCATGGACGCGGTGGTGCTGCTGACGCCGCACACCAGCATCGACTACGACTCGATCATTCGAGCGGCCCGGCTGGTCGTGGACACGCATTCCGGGCTGCAACCGCGCGAGGCACCCAATGTCGTCAACATCTGGGTGCCTGAAGTGAACGCGGCTACCCCGGCCCTGTTGAGCTAGCCCTCCGCCGCCCGTTCCCGCGGGCCGCGGCACGCGGGCATCTTAGATGTCGGCCCAGAGCTCGGCTTCGGCCGCGCGGCGGCGGGCCTCCAGCAGGGCGGCGCGTGCGCGACGTTCATCGACCGACTGCTGCAGGTTGTGCTCGGCGTCGATCAGCGCCTGCTCCTGGTCGGCCAGGTCGCGGCCGAGGCCAGGGACTGATACGCATGCTCGCAGGCGAGCGAGTTCGGCGCGCGAGCGCCGCAGCTCGGCCAGGAGCGTCTCCACGTCGGAGAGCGCGCCCGGCTCGAACGCGGCGACGCGGCGTGGGTCCTCAGCCGGCGCGAGCAGCTTGCCAAGCCAGCGCGGCAGCCGTGTGCTCATCCCGCTCCACCCGCTTCTGGTAGCGCACCCCGCGCCAGTACCGGTTGCCCAGACCGGCCACGGTGGCGATCGTGACCAGCCGCACGACGAGGACCTTCAGGTCTGCTTGGTCGAGTGCGCTGGTGGCGAGGACGAGCCCGACGTACAGCGCCAGGCTCGCGCCCACGTACGTCCACGCGACGCGACTGGCAAA
>JAFAWJ010000594.1 GCA_019242065.1 Chloroflexota bacterium | reverse complement strand
GCACGCTTTCTACGGCGCGAGCCACGTCGTGCAAGGCATCAGCTTCTCCATCGCCCAGGGGGAGGCGGTGGCGCTCGTCGGCCGCAACGGGGTCGGCAAGACCAGCACGCTCAAGTCCTTGATGGGCATGGAGACGCGCACGCGCGGCACGGTGTCGCTCGAAGGCACGTCGCTGATGGGTTTGGCCTCGCACGTGCGCGCAGGGCGCGGGCTCGGCTACGTCCCCGAGGAGCGGGCGGTCTTTCCCCAGATGTCGGTCGAAGAGAACATCCGCATCGGTGGGCTGCTGCACCGTGCTGCCGACCAGAAAGGTGTGCTGGAGCGCGCCTACGCGCTGTTTCCGATTTTGCGCGAGCGGCGTAACCAGATGGCAGGCACGCTCAGCGGCGGCCAGCAAAAGATGCTGGCGCTGGCGCGCGGCATCGCCCTGCAGCCCAAGATGCTGCTGGTGGACGAGCCCACCGAAGGGCTGATGCCCGCCAACGTAGAGCTGATCAGTCACGCGCTGCACACGGCGGCGCAGGAGGGCATGACGGTGCTGGTGGTCGACTCGTCGTTCGACCTGCTGCGCACCCTGTGCTCGCGCCTGTACGCGATGGACCGCGGCGTGCTGGTCGGCACCTACCAGCCCACCGATTTCAACAGCCCCGACGAGCTCGCCGCCACCATGCTTGGAGAGAGCCGAGCTTGAACCAGATTCTTCTGCAACTGCTCAACGGCCTCGTCGTCGGCTCTTCGCTGGCGCTGGTCGCCGCGGGGCTGGCTTTGCTCTTCGGCGTCCTCCACATCATCAACTTCGCCCAGGGCGACTTCTTCATGATGGGCGGTTACGCCGTCTGGTTCGGCCTCAACGTCACCCACAACTACGTCGCCGCGATGGTCATCGGTACCGTCGTGGTCGCCATCTTCGGCGGCCTGCTCCTGACCGCCGTCATCTGGCCGCTGCTGCAGCGCTCGACCGTCCTGGTCCTGCTGGCCACCCTCGGCCTGAGCCTGATCCTCGAGCAGGGAGCTACCAACCTGCTCGGCGGGGATACCAAGCTGGTCCCCCCGCCCCTGGCCATTCCCATCCCGATCGGCCCGATCCTGTACCCGGCGTACGACCTCGTGGTGATCGCCGCGGGCATGGGCATTCTGCTGCTGGGCTATTTCTTCCTGCGCTACACGCGCTACGGCATCTGGCTGCGCGCGGTGGCCCAGAATCGACCGATGGCCGCCGCCCTGGGTGTGCCGGTGCCCCGCGTGTACATTCTGGCGTTCATGGTCAGCGCCGGCCTGGCCGGGCTCGCCGGCGGACTCCTGCTGCCGCTGCAGTCGGTCTACCCGACGATCGGCAATGACGTCATCGCCAACGCGTTCATCATCGTCGTCGCCGGCGGTCTGGGGAACTTCCGCGGCGCCGCCATCGTTGCCTTACTGGTGGGCGAGTTCCAGGCGCTGGGCCAGCTCATCCCGGGCATCAAACCATCCGTGCTGACGCTGATCCTCTTCGGCCTGGTGATCGTGCTGCTCATGGTCCGCGCCCAGCGCCAGCAATCGCTGGTTCGCCTGTGAGCAGGCTCGGAGCGGCGCGCGAGCCGCTGATCGGCGCCGTCATCGTCATCCTGCTGGCGGTCATCCCGCCGGCCATCGGCGGCTACGTGGTCCGCGGACTGACCAGTTACATGATCTTCGGCCTGCTGGCCCTCTCGGTCGGGCTGATCACCGGCTACGGTCGACTGTTCAACCTGGGCGCGGGCGCCAACTTCGGCGTGAGCGCCTACACCGTGGCGATCCTCACCCATCCGCCGTTTTCGATCTTCAACCCGTTCGTGCTGTTCGCCGCGGCGATGTTCACCGGGTTCCTGGTCTCTCTGCTGTTTTCGTTCTACGCGCTGGTGGCCTCGGGCATCGAGTACCTGATGCTCACGTTCCTGACCACGGCCGCGTTCGCCGCGCTGCCGCTGGCCACCCTGGACCTGACCGGCGGCGACAACGGACTGCGCGTGCTCGGCGGCTCGGCCCCGTCGTTCGGCCTGAACCCGCTGATCGGCAATAGCTTCTACTGGTTCGTGCTGGCTGTCGTCGCGCTGATTACGCTGCTGTCCTGGTACATCCTCACGTCGCAGAGCGGCAAAGCCATTCAGGCCATCGGACGCAATCCGAGTCGGGCGGCGGCGATGGGGTACAGCGTGCCGCGATTCCGGGTGGCCCTGACCATCTACTCCAGCCTGGTGGCCTCGCTCGGCGGCTGGCTGTACGCGTTGCAAACCAGTTTCGTGTTTATCGACCTTTTGGGCATCTCCAATTCGACCAACGGCCTGGTCTACGCGTTGATTGGTGGTGTCGACACGATCCTCGGGCCATTCCTGGGCACCGCGCTGCTGCGCGCGCTGACCGATCAGTTGAGCCGGGTGGGTAGCCAGTCGTCGCTGTTCATCGGCATCATGCTGATGTTGGTCGTGTACCTGATCCCTGAAGGCATCCTTGGGCTGTGGCGCCGCTTCGCCAGGCGGCACTTCCCCACTCAGGGCGATCGGGGTCTGGAGGCACCCGAAGACGCGGACACGCTGGCCGCTGGATTGACGGCCGAAAACGTCGAAGCACTGTAAGGTGACCGACGCCGCTAGGTACATCGAAACCTGTACGGGGAGTGCATACCGCATGAAGTACATCGCGCGATCTCGAAGTCAGCTCGTCCTGTTCGCGGGACTGGTCGCCATGGTGGTGACCGCCTGCTCGTCGCCGTCGGCGGCCCCAGCGGCCACGACCGCGCCGGCCGCACCGCCGCCGACGACCGCACCCGCCGCGGCCAGTCCGGCCGCCGCCAGCCCGGTAGCCGCGGCCGCCGGCTCGCCGGCCGCCTCGCCTGGTGCCTCGCCGGCCGCGTCCCCCGCGGCGTCGCCAGCCGCCTCGCCGTCGGCCGCAGTCAGTGCGTCGCCCAGTCCAGTCGCCGCGGCCGC
>JAFAWJ010000171.1 GCA_019242065.1 Chloroflexota bacterium | reverse complement strand
GGTGCTACGTGCACAACTTCGAAGATGCAGCGTGCCCGACCGCGCTGAAGCTGCCCAATGGTCGCGCAACCACCCTGGCGCAAGACATGCGCACGCTGATGGACGCTGTCCGTCGCGACTTGCGGCGTGTGTTCGAGAGTCAGGAGTATCGGCAGCAGCAAGAGGAAACGTTCCGAACGGTCGTGGACACACGCGATCGGCTGATGCGCGAGTTGGGCGAGCGCGGGCAGCAGCAGGGCCTGGCGCTGTCGATGACACCCAACGGGCCGATGATGGTTCCTCTGAGCAACGGGCGGCCGATGACGCAGGAGGAACTTGCGCGCCTGCCGGATCGAGAGCGTGACCGGCTCACCCAGCAGGGCGAGGCGCTGGCGCGGGCGCTGCGCGAGATGGGCGAGCAGATTCGCCAGCTCGAGCGTGAGACGCGCCAGCGCATGCTCGAGCAGGACGCGCAGGTGGCGCGGACCGCCATCGAACCCCTGGTGCGCGAGATCGAAGCGAAGTACGCCGACCAGGCACCGGTTCAAAAGCACCTGAGTCAGCTCCAGGAGGACTTGATTGCTCGAGCGGAGGAAATCCACAGGGCAGCACAGGCGGCCGCCGGGCCTGACCGCGAGGGGCAGCAGCCTATGCCGCCCGCGCTGGTCCAACTTCAACAACAGCGCGAGGAAGCAGCCATCTTTGACCGTTATCGCGTAGCAGTACTCGTCGACAACGGCGGTGCCGAGGGCGCGCCTGTCATCGTGGAAACCAATCCCACCTATTACAACCTGCTCGGGCGCATGGAGTATCGCTCCGAATTGGGCAGCATGGTCACCGATTTCTCGATGATCAAGGCTGGCGCGCTGCACCGTGCGAACGGCGGGTACCTGGTGCTGCATGCAATGGACGTCCTCAGCAGCCCGGGTGCCTGGGACGTGCTCAAGCGGACGTTGAAAACGGGCTTCATCCGCATCGAGAATATCGGCGAGCAGTTCACGCAGCTTCCGGCGGCGACGCTGCGACCGGAACCAATTCCGCTCGATGTGAAGGTGGTCCTGATCGGTCCGCCGAATCTCTACTACACCCTCCAATTTCAGGACGAGGACTTCTCAAAGCTGTTTCGGGTGCGGGCCGATTTCGACACGGAGATCCCGCGGACGGATGAACATCTGGCCCGCTACGCAGGTTTCGTCGCCAGCCAGGTCCGAGACGGTGGTTTGCGTCACTTCGACCGAGGCGCGGTCGCCAAAATCGCGGAATACGGCGCTCGTCTGGACGACCACCAGGCCAAGTTGACGGCCCGGTTTCAGCAGATTGCCGATGTCGTTGCCGAGGCAAGCTACTGGGCAGCAAAGAACGACAGTCAGCTGGTCATGGGCGAGCATGTCACGCAGGCGATCGAGGAGAGGAGCTACCGCTCCAACCTGATGGAAGAGAAGATTCGCGAGCTCATCCACGATGGCACGCTCCTCATCGACGTGACTGGCGAGTGTCAGGGCCAGGTGAATGGGCTGTCGGTACTGGACCTGGGCGATTATACGTTTGGTCGCCCGATGAAGATCACCGCGCAAACCGCAATCGGCACGGACGGATTCACGAATCTCGACCGCGAAACGCGGCTGAGCGGACGCATCCACAGCAAGGGATTTCTCATCTTGACGAGCTTTCTGCAATCGCGCTATGCGCAGGACAAGCCGCTGGCTCTCTCGGCCCGCATCACCTTCGAGCAATCGTATGGTGAGGTGGAGGGAGACAGTGCCTCCAGCACGGAGGTGTATGCGCTACTGTCCGCGCTCAGTGGCCTCCCGCTGCGCCAGGGCATTGGTGTAACGGGATCCGTCAATCAACGCGGCGAGGTCCAGTCGGTCGGTGGAGTCACGCGCAAGATCGAAGGTTTTTACGATGTGTGCCGGCTGCAAGGGCTGACAGGCCACCAGGGAGTCTTGATCCCGCCGGCGAACGTCAAGAATCTTATGCTGCGCGAGGACGTTGTGGATGCCGTTCGCGAAGGTCGCTTTCACGTCTGGGCGGTAGCATCCGTCGACGAAGGCATCGAGATTTTGACAGGCGTGAGAGCCGGCACACAACGCGATGGGCAGTGGGAGCCTGGCACGGTAAACGAGCTGGTCGATCGACGGCTGCGAGATTACGCGGAGCGACTCAAGGGTTTTGGCAGAACAGTCGGACCAGCCGAAATGCCGGAGCGCTCGCCCGCCCAGGTCGATGAGCGGACGCCGAGACTAGGCTCCGGGTGTGCCGACAATTACTCGTAGCGCGGCGGGTGCCACCTCGAAACCGGTCGGAGTCCCGCCCAGCGGCTCGCCGTCGGCATGGACCGGTAAGGGTCGTCGCTGGCGCGTAGAGACGCGGACCCTCCGAACCCGCACGTGACTGGCCTCGGGCGGCTTCGGGACAGAACGCCCGCCCGCGATCACGAACAGATGGAAAAGCAAGCGCAGCACCGTCGCCCCGTGAAAGACGACGACGTCGAGCAAACCGTCGTCGACGCGCGCTTCGGGGGCAATCGCGTACGCGGCGCCGACGAATGGTCCGTTCGCGATGCTGACCATGGGGGCGTGGGTCCGGGCACGGTGTCCCTCGTAGTCCACCGTGATCGCCGGCTTGCCCAGTTGATGCAGGAATCTCAACAGCCTCGGTAGGACGCTATGCGGCCGTGCTCCGCGCTCGAGCTCAAGGAAGAACTCGTACAGGCCAGCGTCGAGCCCAACTCCGGCCGCCTCGAGAAACAGATGGTCGCCGACGCGACCGAGATCCATCGCCAGGACCTGGCCATCAGCAATCGTGTGCACCGCGCGCTCGAGGTCGCGGGGAATTGCCAGGGTCCGCAGAGTATTCATCACCGTGCCCAGTGGCAGCAGGCCGAGCGTGGTAGACGAGTGCGCCAGCGCCTGGGCGACCTCGCTCGCGGTACCATCGCCACCCGCTGAGATGACCAGCTGACGCCCCTCTTGAACAGCGACCCGCGCCAACGCGGTCGCATGGCCAGCCGCCTCGGTGGACCGCAGTTCGGAGCGGACGCCGGCCGAGGTCAGCAATGCTGCGATTTCCTCGGCTGCCGCGGACGGCCGCGCGAAGCCGAGCTTCGCTCCCGCACGCGGGTTGAAGATCACCAGCGCGGGGTCACCGAGCGCGCCCGGCTTCAGCTCGCTCCAGCGGCTCACGTCATTCACATTCATAAGCAGCGCCTCGACCGACGCATTAAACAGATAGCATTTCCTGTCAGGTCGAGTTTGCGATTGAACGCACGCCTGGCCGCCTTGCTGGCCGTCCTCCTGCTGGCGGGAGTGGTGCTGGCGGTTGTGTCGATGGCTGGCGTCTTGCCCGCCGACGTGGCGATCGCCCGTCGACTCCAGGAAAATCGAACGCGTGATGCCTTCCTGACGCCGCTGATGGTCCTCGTCAGCGCTCCGGGCTATGACCCCTGGACGGTCATCCTGTGGGTTGGCGCCGTCTTCCTCATGTTGCTGCGCCGAGAGTGGGTCGCGTTCGGGCTGGTCGCACTGACGGTGCTGGCCACCGGGCTTGCGGAAGTGGTGAAGGTGATCGTCGCGCGGCCGCGACCGACCTCAGATCTGGTTGAGGTGTATCGCGCGGTGAGCGGGTACAGCTTTCCCAGTGGGCAGGTGGTCCAGTACGTCGCGTTCTACGGCATTCTCGGCTACCTGGCCTGGCGCCGAACGCCGCCGCCCGCGGCCGTCCTCCGACTCGCGCTTCAGTTGCTGTTCGCAGTGTGTTGCGCGCTCTTCGTGCTCGTGGGCCGTCGCGAGTCTCCCTCGGCGCGCATTGGGCCCGCGGCGTTATCGCCGGGTATCTGCTCGGCGGCGTGTGTCTGGTGCTCCTCGTCGCCATCGAGCAGCACGTGAACAGGACACACTCACTCTACGCCCAGTGATCCACTGAGAGCCTGTTTGCCGAGGCCCGCGGCCTGCTCGCTTGGCGCAGACGCGTTGAAGATCGGATACGCCAGGCCCAACAGAACCCCGTAGATGGCCCACAGCAAGGGTTCGACCCGCCGCAGCGGTCAACCAGTGCCATGCCGAATCAACACCCGAATAGACCACCACGGGGACTACCCCCAGCAGCGACACAACCAGAGGGAAGGCGGCGAAGAGCAGGCCGTGCAGCCAGTCGGACATGCGCACCGGGAAGTGGTTCTGGAACGCGCCGTACAGCACGCCCCAGACGATCCCAGGCGCGGTGGCCGCCGCTGATGGCCAGGTGCTTCGGCTCATCGTGGTTCATGCGCACCTTGAGCTGCCAGAGCTGGCCGTCCACCAGCCATGGGGTGACGATCCCGCGGGGAATGCGGACCCAGGCTGGCTGACCCGCGGGCGTGTGGGCCACGAGTCCCCAGCGCTCGGCTGGCTCACGGCGGTTTGCACCGGCTGAAAGCCGATACGCCACGTGCGCAGCGCGTGCGCCTCCAGCCCGCGACGATGCAGGTATATGCGTGCTCGCTGCCCGGTTGGCGACGCAGAGCTCCTTTTCGGCCTCCTCAATGAAGACAAGCCTCGCCCTTCGCCAGGCAGAGGCGCGCGTTCTCGATCCTGGTCAAAGTCGGGTGCTGCCGAACGCTGCTGAACCCAGGTCTGGTCGCGATTGACGGCTTCGTCCAAGCTCACTGTCGGAGG
>JAFAWJ010000072.1 GCA_019242065.1 Chloroflexota bacterium | reverse complement strand
GTGGAAAATCCGCTCGGCGAAGTGGTCGCCGCGGCGGGCCTGCGGCAGCTGCGTATTGCCGAAACCGAGAAGTACGCGCACGTCACGTACTTTTTCAACGGTGGCCGTGAGGTGGCGTTCGAGCACGAGGAACGGGCGCTGATCCCGTCGCCGAAAGTGGCGACCTACGATCTGCAGCCCGAGATGAGCGCGGCGGGCATCACCGACGAGCTGTTGTCGCGGCTGTCGGGGGCGACCTCGCCCTACGATCTCGTGGTGCTGAATTTTGCCAACCCCGACATGGTGGGGCATACCGGCGTGCTGCCGGCGACCATCACGGCGCTCGAGGTTGTGGATGGGTGTATCGGACGCATCGTCGATCGGGTGCGCGCGCTCGGGGGCATCACCCTGATCACTGCGGACCACGGCAATGCCGAGCAGATGGTCGACGCCGACGGCGGGCCGTTGACGGCGCACACCACCAATCCTGTGCACCTGATCCTGGTCGACGACGAGCGCCTCGGGGCGCGCGTGCAGGATGGCATTTTCGCCGACGTCGCCCCGACGATCCTGGCGTTGTTCGAGCTCGAGACGCCGGCGGAGATGACCGGCCACCCGCTCCTCCAGGTTTAGATCTCGGTCGCCAGGCCGTGGCGAACGGCGTACAGGGCCGCCTGGGTGCGGTCCTGGAGGCCCAATTTGCCCAGGATGTTCGAGACGTGGCCCTTGACCGTACGCTCGCTGACCACCAGTGAGCGGGCGATCTCTTTGTTGCTGCGACCCTCGGCCAGCAGGCGCAGGACTTCGCGTTCGCGCTCGGTGAGCTGCGCGCCGGCTTCGGGCTTGCGCGGGGTCGTGACCTGCTGCATCAGGCGGCGGGCGACTTCGGGGTGCAGTTGCGCCTGGCCGGCGCGGGCGCCGCGGATGGCGCGGACGAGGTCGGGGGCGGCCACGTCCTTGAGCAGGTAGCTGGTGGCGCCGGCTTTGATGGCGGGCACGACGCGCTCGTCGTCGAGGAACGAGGTCAGGACGATGACGTGGGTTTCGGGTCGGCTGTGCTTGATGCGCGAGGTAGCTTCGACGCCGTCCATGGTGGGCATGACCAGGTCCATCAGGACGACGTCGGGCTCGAGCTCGACGGCGCGACGGACAGCTTCCTGGCCGTCGCGGGCTTCGCCGACGACCTCGATGTCAGGTTCGAGCTCGAGGTAGGCGCGCAGGCCTTCGCGGACGACGCCGTGGTCGTCGACGAGCAACACGCGAATCGCAGGGCTACTCGACATGATTGACTGGAAACTCGACCCGCACGCGGGTGCCTTCGCCGGGGGCGCTCTCGACGCGCAGGCGGCCGCCGATCGATTCGGCTCGCTCGCGCATGCTGGTCATGCCCAGTTTGCCGCTCTGTCGCCGCGCGCCGGGGTCGAAGCCCACGCCCGAGTCGATCACCGAGACGCGCACGCAGTCGGCGTCGAAGTCCAGCTCGACCCGCGCGTGCTCGGCGCGGGCGTGCTTGGTCACGTTGTTGACGCCCTCCTGGATGATGCGGAACGCAGCGTCTTCGATTGGCGCCGGCAATCGCCGCGCCGCACCCGTCACCTGCAGCTCCACCAGGCAGCCATCCCGACTGTGCACCGCGTTCAGGTGCTTCTTGAGCGCCGACAGCAGGCCCTCCTCCTGGAGCGTCATCGGCCGCAGCTGGAAGATCAGCGCGCGCATCTCGGCCAGCGCGCCCTGCGCCAGCTCGTTGGCCCGTTCGAGCCGCTCGCGCGCCTTGCCGATGTCACGATCGAGCAGGTTGAGCGCCGCTTCCGAGAGCAGCGTGACGCTGAACAAGCTCTGCGTGACCGAGTCGTGCAGCTCGCGTGCGAGGCGGTTGCGTTCCTCGACGACCGCGTACTCGCGGGTTTGCTCGTACAGTCGGGCGTTTTCGATGGCCGCGGCGGCCTGATTGGCAAAGAACGTGGCGAGGTCGGCGTCGCGATCGCTGAAGCCACCTTCGCCCTCTTTGTTGTAGACGCTCAGCACGCCCACGGTTCGCTGGCGCGTTTTCATCGGCACGGACAGGATCGTCCGCGTGTTGCCGAGCACCAGGCTGTGCTTGTAGCCGCGCGGGTCGTTCTGGGCGTCGTCACTGCGCTGGGGGCGGTTGGTGCGCAGGGCTTCGGCGGCAAACGAGCCCTCCGTCGGAATGCGCGCTCCAAGCAGCGCGTCCGCCGACGGTCCGACCACCGTGCGCATCTCCAGGAACCGCGGGTCCTCCTCCAGCAACGCGATGCCCACGCCGCCGGCGTCGGTCAGCCGCTGCAGCTGACGGCAGATCGAGTGCAGCACGCGGTCGAAGTCGTGCTCTTCGAGCAGCAGCGTGCCCAGGCGCTGCAGCCCGACCATCTCTTCGAGACGCGAGGTCAGCTCGGCGTACAACTGCGCGTTGTCAAGACTGATGGCTGCCTGGCTGGCAAAGGTGGCCAGCAGCTCGACCTGACGCGCTCGAAGTACCTGGGGGCCGCGCGAGTAGGCCGTCAACGCACCGAGCGTGCGGCCGCGCGCACGTAAGGGCAGCACGAGCTGCGAGGGTGCGATCTGCGGCTGCCCACTGGCAACGGCCGCGCCCGCCAGCGACCCCTGGACGCGCACCCGCCTGGCGGCCAGTTGCACGGCGTTTTCGCCGACGGCGACCTGGACTTCGAGCTCACTACCGGTCGGCCGCAGCAGCTCGATGGACACCGTCGCGGCGCCCGAGAGCAGCAGCGCCTGCTCGGCCAGCGCGCGCAAGGCGCGTTCGGGGTGCAGCTCCTCGGCCAGCGCGGTGCTCGCGGCCTGCAGACCCGTGACCTCCGCCAGTCGATCGCGCACCTCGCCGTACAGTCGCGCATTGTCGAGGGCGATGGCGACATGGCTGGCGAGCAGCTCCATGATCTCGCCATCCTGGGCACTGAACGCGCGCGAACGGTCCCGCGAGACGACGCCGAAGCGGCCGATGATCCGGTCCTGCCACCACACCGGCACCGCGAGCCGCGATTCGGCGTGCACATCGCCGGTAATGTCCTCGCCAGGCGCGATTGCCTGACCGACGATGGCTTCTTGAAGATTGTGAACCGCGCGGATGCGCAGCGTGCCGTCCTGGTCGATCAGGCTGATCACGCCACCGTCGGCGTCCAGGAGGTCAACGGCCCCGGCAATCACCAGGCCAAACAGACTGTCCTGGTCCAGCTCCGACGAGATCGAGGCGACCACTCGGCGCAGGGCGTCGCGTCGGCGGAGCTCACGATGACTCTGGGCATACAGGCGAGCGTTGAGGATGGCCATCGCGGCGGCGTCGGCCACTTCTGCCAGGTAGCCGCGGACTGGCTGGTCGAGCTTGGCAGCGTCAGGATCGAGCGCAAGGGCCACGCCCAATCGCTCGTCGCCGACGACCAGGGGGAGCGCCGCGAGACACTCGAAGCCGTCGGGCACGGTCATCTCGTCCAGCGCGGCACTCGTGGCACGCACCGCCTGCTGCCAGTCCAGGTCGGTCGAGAGCGACAAACCCAGGGTTTCCATGGCGTCGACCTGGTCGACCTCGGGGTCGCGCAGCACGACCGCGGTCGCCATACAGCCCGTGGACCGCAATAGCTCGGCGCACAGTAGACGCAACTGGGCGCGCAGGTCACGCTCGGCGGTGACCTCGCGGCTGAAGTCGAGCAACGCGCGCAGCCGAAGATTCTCCGAA
>JAFAWJ010000014.1 GCA_019242065.1 Chloroflexota bacterium | reverse complement strand
ATAGCGGCTGGGACGCGCTGCGCGAGCAGACATTCGCCCGCCAGAAGGAGCTGGGCGTGATCTCGGCCGAGGCTGAGCTCACCCCTCGGCCAGACGAGATCCCGGCCTGGGACAACATGCCGGCCGAGCTGCGGCCGGTGCTGGCGCGTCAAATGGAAGTGTACGCCGGGTTTCTCGAACACACCGACCACCACATCGGCCGGTTCGTCGACGCGCTTCGGGATCTGGGTGTGCTGGATGACACGCTGATTTACTACATCATCGGCGACAACGGTGCCTCGGCCGAGGGCACGCTCAACGGCACCTTCAATGAGCTGCTTTCGCTCAACGGCGCCGCGGCGCTCGAGACCGTGGAGTTCATGGTCTCGAAGGTTGACCAGTTCGGCACGCCCGAGGCGTATAACCACTACGCTGTCGGCTGGGCGCACGCCATGGACACGCCGTATCAGTGGACCAAGCAGGTCGCTTCGCACTGGGGCGGCACGCGCAACGGAACCATCGTCCACTGGCCGACGGGCATTCGTACCAGGGGCGAGCTCCGTTCGCAGTTTTGCCACGTGATCGACATTGCCCCAACCGTGCTCGAGGCCGCCGGCCTGCCCGAACCCATCTCGGTCAACGGGGTCCAGCAGATGCCGCTCCAGGGTGTAAGCATGCTCTACTGCTTCAACCAGGCCGACGCCGACGAGCGACACGCGACGCAGTACTTCGAGATGTTCGTGAACCGCGGCATCTACCACCAGGGCTGGACGGCGGTCACCCGCCACAGCACCCCATGGGTGTTCCAGGCGCGGCTGCCGGCTTTCGACGACGATGTCTGGGAACTCTATGGTCCGGACGACTGGACCCAGACGCACGACCTCGCCAGTGAGCAGCCGGACCGATTGCGTGAGCTGCAACGGTTGTTTCTCATCGAGGCGACGAAGTATGGCGTGCTGCCGCTCGACGACCGACGCGTCGAGCGTTTCAATGCCGACCTCGCGGGTCGGCCTCAGCTAATTCGTGGCAGCTCTCAGCTGCTGTTTCGCGGCATGGGCCGCTTGAGCGAGCATTCAATCGTCATCCTGAAGAACGTCTCCCACGCGATCACCGCGCAGGTCGTGGTGCCCGATGGACACGCGCGCGGGGCGATCGTCGCGCAGGGCGGCGCCTTCGGCGGGTGGAGCCTGTACGTCAGAGATGGCAAGCCTGTGTACTGCTACAACCTGTTCGGATTGCGGCGCTTCAAGGTTGAGGGCGACCGCGCAATTCCGACAGGCGAGCACCAGGTGCGCATGGAGTTCGGGTATGACGGTGGTGGGCTCGGCAAGGGTGGCACGGTGAGGCTGTACCTCGACGGTGCCCAGGTCGGCGAGGGCCGCGTGGAAGCAACCGTACCGATGATCTTCTCGGCCGACGAGACGACCGACGTCGGCAACGAAACCGCGACGCCGGTCACCGACGACTACGGCCCGCGTGACAGCGCCTTCAGTGGGCGGGTGCGCTGGGTCCAGTTCGACATCAATGAAGCTGCCGAGACCCTTGATCACCTGATCCCGCCCGAGCAGCGATTGCGGATCGCGATGGCCCGCCAGTAATTCTCGCGAATCACGCTGTACACCTGGCGCCGCGCCGGCCACCTGGGCTCACCATGACCCGTGGCCGCGCTCGACGCGACCTAGGCTGCCCGGTGGGTCGCTAAGCGCGGTGAGCGTGCCACATTGCCGGCACCTCAGCATGCAGCTTGGACAGAAGTGATTGGTGCTCTTCGATCAGCGATTGGTGGTTGTCCCGATGTCCGAGTATCCACAGATGCGTAGCGTTGATCGCGCTGCAACCGACTACGTCGAGAATGCTGGCCGAGCAGACACATCCGGAACCGAGGAGCGAACCGATGTTCAGAGGCAGACGTGAGGAGCGCCGCGAGCCAGGCGCTGGCGCCGCCACCGAGCACTATCAGATGCGCCAGAAACTGGCCTCGATCGGCGACGACTACTGGATCGAGAATGAGCGCCGCGAGCG
>JAFAWJ010001150.1 GCA_019242065.1 Chloroflexota bacterium | reverse complement strand
AGCTCTCGAGGTGGAACGCACCCCCCTTTTCCTCCCGCGAAGGGGTCAGCTCTCGAGGTGAACGCACCCCCCTTTTCCTCCCGCGCGGGGGGTCAGCTCTCGAGAGTGAGAGTCCCGTGGCCCACGGAGCTAATAACCCCGCTCGCGGGTTAGCTCTCGAGAGTGACGGGCCACCGTCCGATGGTCGCGAGCCTACTTGCTCGCGACCGGCTTCGGCTTCGCCTGCGAGATGTGATACGGCACGTTGGTCACCACCACCCCCGGGTGGAACAGCAGCGCACCCTTCAGCCGCAAGGCCGTCTGGTTGTGCAGCAGGTGCTCCCACCAGTGGCTCGGCACGTACTCCGGCAGCACCACGGTGACCGTGTCCTTCGGATGCGTCTCCTGCAGCGCGTCCACGTACGCCAGCAGCGGCCCCGCCAGCGAGCGGTACGGCGACTCGATGATCACCAGCTGAATGCCAGGCTGCCACGTGCCCCACTGCCCCTGCAGTTCGGTCGCCTCCTCGACGTCGTCGGTCACGTGCACGGCAATCACGTGTTGATCGTCAGGCGCCAGTGCCCGCGCGTACGCCAGCGCCTGGCGAGCTGGCACGTGGAGATCGGCGATCGGCACCACGAACCGCACGTGGACCTCTTCGGGCAGGAGCGGCGTTTCGGCGCGGCGCATGCCCTCCATGCGCACATAGTGGGTGTGGATGCCATACAGCACGGTGATCAAGAACGGGATCAGCAGCACCACGATCCACGCGCCGTGCACGAACTTGGTGCTGGCGATAACCAGCGTGACCACGGCCGTGGCGACCATCCCGATGCCGTTCAGCACGGCCGACCGCTGCCAGCCCGGCTCGCGGGTATGCCGCCAGTGCGCCACCATGCCGGCCTGCGACAGCGTGAAGCTGGTAAATACGCCAACGGCGTAGAGCGGGATCAGCGAATCCAGGTTGCCGTGAAAGATGATCAGCAGCATGATGGCCAGGCCAGCCAGCAGCACGATGCCCGCCGTAAAGGCCAGCCGGTCGCCACGGAACTTGAATAGACGCGGCAGGAACCGATCACGCGCGAGGAAGAAGCCCAGCCTCGGGAAATCGGCGAAGGCCGTATTGGCCGCCAGGACCAGGATGAGCGCCGTCGCGATCTGCAGCGCGACCCACATCCCACCTTCGCCGAACACCGTCCGGCCCAGTTGAGACAGAACCGTTTCTTCGGTGGCAGGCTGAATGTGGATCTGGGTCACCAGGAACGACATGCCCAGGAACATCGTGCCGAGGATGACCCCCATCGAGACCAGGGTCTTGCGCGCGTTGTCCGACTCGGGCGGCTTGAAGGCCAGGACACCGTCCGAGATGGCCTCGGTGCCGGTCATGGCCGTACACCCCTGGGCGAAGGCGGCCAGTAACAGGAAGACGCCAAGTGACTCCGTGCCTTGCGGCAGCGCCGAGGCCGGGACCGTGTACTGGACGCCACCCCCCAGAAACACACGGTACAGGCCGACCCCGATGAGCACGTACATCATGACCACGAAGGCGTAGGTCGGGACGGCGAAGATGGTGCCGGCCTCGCGCAGTCCGCGGAGATTGGCAAGCGCCAGCAACGCCACCGCCGCGACCGACAGCTCGGCCGTGTACGGCAGCAGCTCAGGGATCAGCGAGGTGATTGCCGCGACGCCCGCCGCCGAGGACACCGCGACGGTGAGGACGTAGTCAGTCATGAGGGCGGAGGCCGCGGTCAAGCCCGGGATGACTCCCAGGTTCTGGCTGGCCACGATGTAGCTGCCACCACCTTTGGGATACGCCCGAATCGTCTGCCGATACGAGATCACGATGATCGCCAGCAAGGCGATGATGACCAGCGAGATGGGCAGGGTCAGGTACAGCAACGCCGCGCCGCCCAGCACCAGGACCTTCATGATCTCTTCAGTGGCGTAGGCCACCGAGGACAGCGCGTCTGAGGAAAACACCGCCAGCGCGCGAATCTTGTTCAGCCGCTCATGGACTTCGCTGGCGGTCGGGATCGGATTGCCAAGGATGAGACGCTTGGAGCGCTGCATCCAGCGACCGAAGCCCCTGCCCGGATCGCCGGTCCCGGGCCGGGTGACCAGGTAGTTCTTGCCGACCCGCGTGAAGCCGCGGTGCGTTGCGATGCGGACATACCGGTCGCCTGGCTTGGCGCCGCGCACCGTCTGCCGCCATTCCAGGTCAGGGTGATACACCGTCTGCCCACCGCGGTTATCTTGCCGAGAGGGATCAGTCGGTCGCTCTACGTCCGCCATCGTCGACGCCCATCTTGTTCTGTTGTTGCCTTACGAAGAGCATAGTGCGTGCCGCGTCTCGCCGTCTTGAGTTGCCAGCGCGCTCTGGTGCCCGAAGCTGGTTGAGACGGGGCGGCCTCAGGCGGTGACGGCCTGACGCGCCTCCCATTTGGCCAGCGCGGGGATCACTTTCTTCGGGTTGCCGTTCAGGATGGCTACTTTGTCGGCCTCGCTCAGGAAGCTGAACGAGTCGATGACCGGAATCAGGTTGTCGCCGCTGAGCCCGGTCTCAGGGATGACGTGCCGTCCCGAGCCTGGCGCCTCCGTGCCAAAGACAATGCGGTCCACGCCGCGCTGACGGATGGCTGCTTCGAGGAAGACCGAGTCATACGCGCAGGTATCGAAGAACAGGTTCTTCGACAGGTCCTTCTGCGGCAAGTGCGGATCGGTCTTGTGGAAGCGATCGAGGCCGCCGCCACAGTGGCAGACGATGATGCGCAGCTCGGGGTAGCGCTGGAAGACGTCGCCGTGACCCAGGAACTGGGTCGCTAGATATTGCTCCGTGTAGAAGCCCAACTGATAGTTGTGCGGCACGACCCGATAGCGTCGGTCGAGGGCATTGGTGCCGTGGACGATGATCGGCAGGCTCCACTCCTGGCACTTCTCGTACAGCGGGAACCAGTACTCCTCGTGCATGCCGGGCGTCGTGCGGCGTCCGCCGGGATCGGGGCTGGCGTAGGTGGCGATGAAGCCCAGGTCTTTGACGCACCGCTCGAG
>JAFAWJ010001126.1 GCA_019242065.1 Chloroflexota bacterium | reverse complement strand
GTTCTCGGGCGCCAGGTCCGCCGCCGCCAGGCAGTAGTCGGCCGCGCGCAACGGCAGACTCGCGTCGTGCTTGGCGCGCGAGAAGCGTTCTTCTTCGGCCGCCGCGACGAGCTCGCCGTCACGCAGCAGGCACGCGCCCGCGTCGTGGTAGAAGCAGGACAGGCCCAGAATGTTCAAGCGGTCAGGTGGACAGGATGGGCCACGGCAAGTGAAGACCTCGAGACCAGCTCAGAACTGGCGACGCAGCGCGTCCAGGGTCGGCGTCTCCTGCGTGCGGACCAACCACGTCGAGCGGTGCCCCGCTTCGAGGTCGAGCAAACGCGAGCCGAAGGCGCGCCCGAGCAGGGCAGCCGGACCCAGGACGATGGCGTACACCAGCACCAGCAAGACGCGCGTCTGATAGCTGCCCGCGCGGTGCGCGTACGCCGTCCAGGCATCCAGCAGCCAGCGCAGCACGCTAGAACACCGGGTACAGGAGTGGACCGATCGGCGTCGCTTCGAGGACCACCAGCGCGGCGAGCACAACCAGGGCGATCAACAGCGGGACCATCCACCAGAGCTTGTGCCGCCAGACCAGGTAGACGAGATCGCTGGAGACGGCCAGCCGATCGCCAACCTGATGGCCAACGTTGCGCCGTGGGCGTGGGCGCGCCCGAGTTGCCGGATCCATCATTTGCGCGGAGGATACATGAGCCAACGCGCCATGACACTGCTTATCACACGATCCTGGAGCCAACCGGTTCCGCTCGTGGCGTCTGACGGGCTACGCTCTGTGCCACATGGCAGTCCCCGCGGTTGGTAGCCCACCCCCACCCGTAGGCGACCTGTCTCGGCGCGGCGGCTTCCCTTGGCTGCAGGCAGCCGTCCTGCTGGGAGTGGCCCTGGTGTTCGTCGCGGCCATCACCGAGATCGGCCTGCGCGTGGCGGACCTGCGCGCCAACAACATGGCGGGCCTGCAGTGTGTCGGCTCGAGTACGCAGCTGCAAGATCAAAAAGGGCTGTATGTGCTCGACGCGATGGCAGGCTACGTCATGCGATCCGACACGTGCGTGCGTCTCAAGACGAGCGAGTACGACGGCGTGCTGCGCACCAACAGCCGGGGCATGGTCGGCCCGGAGGTGCCCGCGGCCAAGCCGCCGGGCGAGTTTCGCATCGTGGTGCTCGGCGACAGCTACACCGTCGGTGGCCAGGTGCCGTACGAGCAGACGTTCCCAGCCGTGCTCGAACAGGACCTGCGCCAGGCCGGGTACACCAACGTGCGCGTCATCAACGCGGGTGTGGGCGGCTACACGACCTATAACGAGACGGGACTGTTGCGCGAGGACATCGCCTGGCTCCAGCCAGACCTGGTGGTCATCGCCTCGTTCCTCGGCAACGACGTCGCAGAGAACGTTCTGGCGACCGCCGCGGGCTACCGTGACGCGCCCGAACACCCCAAAGGCATGACCTGGGGATTGACCGCGGCGCAGCTGGTCGACGACAGCGGATCGTGGTTCCCGCGCAACAACCTGAGCGGTCCGCCACCGCCCGCGGCGTGGGATCCCTCGCAGCCGCTGCCCGAGCCGGTCGGGAACCAGGTCGGGCAGAGCGCTCCGCTGCCGGCCGCGCCGCCAGCGCCGGGCGTGCGGCAGCGCGTGCACGCCGTGTGGGATGGGCTGCGCTCCAGTTCGTTGCTGCTCGGCAAACTTTTCGGCGAGCCGGTCGATCCCAGCGTGTCGACGGCGCCAGGCGCCGCCCCGCGCGCCGTGGACCAAGAGCGGTTGAATCTGACCAGCTTCGAGTGGACGATCTTGCGCAACATCCCCCGCACGTACTGGCTGGACGTGGCGTGGCCGCTGTTCGGGCGCTATCTGGCGGACGCGCGCGACGCGGCGGCGGGCGTCGGGGCGCCCGTGGTCGTGCTGGCCATTCCGGATATGAGTCAATTCGACGATCAGATGCACGCGCGGACGATGGCCAACTTCCGCTTCACCGACGCTGAGGTGGACTGGGGCCGGCCCCAGCGGGACCTGGCTGCCCAAGCCGCCCAGGTCGGCCTACCCGTGCTGGACCTGCTGCCGACCTTTCAGTCGATGCCCGATCGGGCGAACCTGTACCTGCGCATCGATACCCACTTCACCGCCTACGGTCACCAGATCACCGCACAGGCTCTGGCGCAGTTTCTCCAGGCTCAGAGCTATCTCCACAATGAAGATTAAGAGGCGGAGCGGAGATTCCTGCGGACGGTGATTGAGGTCAGGAGGAACAGGACGACGCCGATGCCGGCCAGGGCCAGCAGTTCCCAACCCTGGTTGGTGCCGCCCCGCAGCATCTCGTCTTGCAGCAGTTGAATGCCGTGCGTGACGGGCAGGGCATACGCGGCGATCCGCAACGGGGTCACGAACTGATCCAGTGGCAGCACGAAGCCACTGAAAAAGACCGACGCCAGCAGGACCAGCATCGCCAGCTGCACCGCACCCCGTTCAGAGTCCACGACGGTTGAGATCAGCAGCCCCAGACCGAGGGACGCGAAGCTCAGCAGCACGACGACCGTGGCGACGTCGCCTGGGGTGCTGAGCATGGGCACGTGCAGCACCCCGACCAGCAGGAAGCAGATCGCGGCGGCAATCGACAGATTGAAGAAGGCGTACGCCAGGTACTTGCCGATCAGCAGCTCGAGCGAGCGCAGCGGCGCCACACGGAAGATGTCCATCGCCCCGCTCAGGCGCTCGCGGACCAGCGACAGAGCGGTCAAGGTGACGCCCATGTGCTGAAGCACCAGCGCCAGCACGGCTGGCGCAAAGAAGGCGACCACGCTGGGACTGATCGGCGCCAGGTTCTGCGGGTTCGCCGTGGTCGGCGCGGCGACGACGGCCGGTGGAAGCTGCACGGGC
>JAFAWJ010001094.1 GCA_019242065.1 Chloroflexota bacterium | reverse complement strand
GCGCGCTTCGAGCGTTGGACGCTCCCCGACGATCTGGCAGAGTGGAACTCTGTCGGCGCGACGGAGACAGATTGGCGCGGCTTAGCATGTGGCATCTTCCGACTCACACACAACCCGAAGTGAGCGCTTTTGCGGACGCTCCGCCGTGAATCGGCCGCGCTTCATTCTGGAACATCCTGCATCAGTCCCTTGACGAGCCGGCAATTCTGACGTGACGCTCCTCTCTGCGCCGCTTTCGGCGAGCTCGCGCATCACGTCGGGAGCAATTACATCCCTCGCTGTTGGCGTGCCCCACGGCGCCGTCTCTAACGAACGCAGGTGACCCGCCAGCGACCGAGGTTTGCGTACTGTGTACGGTCGATTGTTTCAAACACCCCTCGGTAGCCTGGAGCCGAATTGGCGATCCAGATGCGATCCCCCTGTATGCCACGAACCGCGGCGTGGTGATACCAAGCGGCTCCGCTCAATTGCAATGGCGCCCGTGTCGCCGCCAGCTCATACAACTGATCGAAGCTCGAGACCCACAGAGATTCGGCTGTCGTTCGGATGCGCCAGGGATCCGGATTGAAGATGAGCTCGCGCAGGCCGCTATGGTCGCCACGGTGCAGTCCTACCGCAGCGCTGACTTCGGTGGGCCCGAGAGTGTTGATAACCCAGTCCTGATTGCACTCATCCGGTGCGCCAAGCGATCGCAGAATCCACGCGGCGGTGCAGCACGAGCACGTCCAGTCGCGCCATTGAATGATCGCGGGTGTGTAGGGGTTGTAGTTGTCGGCCAGTCCGCCACCCGCGCCAGCTAGCCGCGTCCGAAAGAAACTGGTTGGAAGCCTATCGCGTCCGCAGCTTGCTGTCCGCCGAGCAGCGCCACCAGTTCAGCCGCTGCGAAAGGAAGCTCGCCGGAAGTGTCCTCTCCCGTCCAGCGACCACCGACGATCTGCGCGGTAAGGGAAGCGAAGAGGCTCAGCTGATATTCGAGCAACCCAACCCTCTCGCGTAGCTCCTGGACCTCTGCGTCGCTGGCCATGTCAGGAAACCTCCTATGTGTAACCTAGTTCGTGAACTACTCTCAACAGTTCGTTCAGGCCGTCGGAACCGCCTTGCACACGACGCCGCACCTCGCGCCAGTCGCAGCGTTCGGCCGCCTCAGCAACCTTCGCGCGCACGAAATATTCCGACAGAGTGGCCGCGGCAATTTCGGTCTCCATCGCTCGGTCGGGATTAGCAATCAGGTCAATGCCGAGTGCGTCGCCATACGCGCGGTAGTTGTACTCCCAGGTCAATTGAACGTACCCACGGCCCCAATGAGGCGCGTACCTGAGGTTGGCATAGCGCCACGCGTCGTCCAACCAGAACGCTTCCTGGACGGGAGCGAACGTGTGCGCGGTCTCGACGGCTATGGTGCCGAGCGCGCCGGCGCACACATTTCGCGTGCCAACTCCCCGACGCGCGAGTTCCGCGTAGATGGCCGGCCAGTTGGACTCGACCGCGGCCCGCGGGCAGTTGGTAGCCCTTGCAATCTCGCTTGCGGACCAGAACGTCCAGCAATCTGGTGCCAAGCGTTTGTACAGCGGCTCGCGGGGCGCGAGCGCGCCTGCCAAACCAGGATCCAGCGCCAGGAGATAGGCTTCGACGCTCCCCTCGCCGACCCAGCGCCCTTCGGCCATCGCGGTGAGCGCGCCCGTGATGTACGCCTGCTGCCGGCTGAGCTGAGTCAGACGCTGTCGGTGCTCCTGGGTTGGCATATGCTCAGACGTACAAGGGTACTCTTGGTTCGATCGTGGTCCCTGGATCGAGCGCCATCAGATGGCCGGCGACCGTATCCGGGCCTCCAGTCCAGCGCCCCTCCAGGGCTGCACGCAGCGCCTGAGTCTGGATGGCTTGCTGTCGCGCCAATAGGTCGAGCATCGCCGTGATCTCGTCGTCGCTCATGTCGATTCTCCAGTGGTGTGCCGGTGCACTGCCGCACTCTGCCCAGCTCGCGAACCCTGAAGGAAAGCGTGGATCAGCGCATCAGAAACGTCTGCGACAGTTTGCCACATCTCGATCGTGCTGCGCTGCAGTCCATGGCAGGCCGTGACCGGAATCTCACACGCCTGAGCACGCGCGCCTTGTTGGACGAGGAGGGTGACGGAACGGAGCTCAATTGGCCGACGAGACAGCCTTTCGGGAACTCGTCGACAGCCATCGTCATGAGCTGCATCCGCATTGCTA
>JAFAWJ010000760.1 GCA_019242065.1 Chloroflexota bacterium | reverse complement strand
TGGCGGAGCTGATCGACGCGGCGCGCTCGGCGGAGGGTAACTCGGCGCAGCTGGCGGAGCTATTCCTGGAGCGTTGCTATCGGTTAGTCGACGAAGACTACGCGGCGCTAGCCGAGATCGACCGGCGCATCGAGGCCCTCAAGTCGTCGTAGCTGGGAATCAAACTGCCGCCCAGGGCCGCAGCGCGTTCGACCATCACCTGGTTGGCTGCGGCGTGGGCGAGTACGCGCTCGGCGGCAGGTGAGCCGTCGAGGGCGACCAGCAAGGTGTTCGTACATCGAGGGTCGGAGGCTACACAAAAGAACTCGCAACGAGCAGTTGTGTTTTCGGGGATAGGGCGGGTATGATGAACGAGGTGGAAGGAGGTGATGCCACGAAATGAGTACCCATTTCGGCGTCACCTCCGTGGCCGCGTAAGCAGCCTCGGGGCGTGACGCCATAAGCTTTTCACCGCGAGAGAGCGGCTCAGAGTTTCTGGGTCGCTTTTCTTTTTGTCCGCCTACCCTCGAGGGCTCCTTGTTACTCTTGTCACGATGATGCTCGATACGCCGGTGCCCTCGGAACCGGAGGGCAACCGTGTTCTGGTGGTTATGGCCCACCCTGACGACGCGGAGTTCGGCTGTGGTGGGACGATCGCCAAGTGGGCCGCGGCTGGCAAGGAGATCAACTACGTGCTGTGCACCAGCGGCGACAAGGGCTCCAGCGACGTGAGCATCAGTCCCGTCACGCTGGCCAAGACCCGCCGCGTCGAGCAGGCCAACGCCGCGCACGCGCTCGGCGCGCGCGACGTCGTATTCCTCACGTACGAGGACGGTACGCTGCGCAACACCCTCGAGCTGCGCCGCGACATCGCCCGCGAGATCCGTCGCTTCCAGCCCGACGCAGTCATCTGCCAGGACCCGACCATGCGCTTCGGCGGCCATCGCTACCTCAACCATCCCGATCACCGCGCCGCCGGCGACGCCTGCCTCGATGC
The DNA here is from genome assembly GCA_019242065.1 of Chloroflexota bacterium. The sequence continues at coordinate 1,419 of JAFAWJ010000760.1, read as the reverse complement.
GATCTACCCCTCCGCGCGCGATCCGCACGTCTTCCCCGAGCTGATGGTCGAAGGCCTGGGTCCGCACAAGGTCCGCGAAGTGTTCATGTCCACCATGCAGAACCCCGACGTGTGGATCGACATCAGCGAGTGCTTCGACCGCAAGATGGAAGGCTTGCGCCAGCACACGTCGCAAGTGGGCACGCGGTGGGAGCAGGTGGTCGAGCGCATCGGCGAGCGCTCCCGCCAGACCGCGAAGATGTACAACCTGCCGTTCGAGATGGGCGAAGGCTTCCGCTACTTTCGGCTGGACTGAAGGCTCATGCGCGCCTCTTCTGGAGAAGTCGAAGACCTGGTCTTTCTGCTGGACGTCGACAACACTCTGCTCGACAACGACCGCATCACCGCCGATATGCACCGCTATCTCGAGCAGGAGGTCGGTCAGGATCGCGCCGACGCGTACTTCAGGATCTTCGAGGAGCTTCGCCAGCAGTTGGGCTATGCCGACTACCTCGGCGCCCTGCAGGCATACCGCAACGAGTTTCCGCGCGACCCGCACGTGCTGTACCTGTCGCACTTCCTCGTTGATTACCCCTTTGCGAACCGGCTGTATCCCGAGTCGCTGGACGTGATCGACCTGTTCAAGACCTGGGGGCCGGTGGTGATCCTGTCCGATGGCGACGTCGTCTTTCAGCCGCGCAAGATCGAGCGGTCGGGGCTGTGGGCGGCGGTCGAAGGCAAGGTGCTGATCTACGTGCACAAGGAGCAGCAGTTGGCGGACGTCGCCACGCGGTTCCCGGCGCGGCACTACGCGCTGGTGGACGACAAGCTGCGGATCCTGTCGGCGGTGAAAGCCGTATGGGGTGAGCGGGTGACGACCGTGTTTCCGCGACAGGGGCACTATGCGCACGATCCGAAGATCCTGGCGGAGTGTCCGCCGGCGGATATCACAGTGGAGCGCATCGGCGAGCTCGGGGAGTTGGAGCGCAGCGCGTTTCTAGGGGAGTCGCGGGTTGGGGGCTGAAGTATCGAGGTTGGCAGCTTGGGCCTTTTGAAATCTAAGGGGAAACCCCTTGAACCCCGACGAAGTCAATTAACGGTCATCCCTCATGACTCGTGACTTCAGACCAGGAGGAGCAGCGGCTTCTCGAGCAACGCCTTGAGCGCCTGCAGGTAGCGGGCGCCGGCGGCGCCGTCCAGGGCGCGGTGGTCGACTGACAGGGTCAGCCGCAGGCGGTCGCGCAGGGCGATCTCGCCCTCGTGCTCGGCGGGCTCACGGGTGATCGCGCCCACGGCCAGGATGGCCGCCTCGGGCGGATTGATCACGGCTTCGAACTGCTCGACGCCGAACATGCCCAGGTTGCTCACCGAGAATGTGCCCCCCGAGTACTCATTGGGCTGCAGCTTGCCGGCGTTGGCGCGCTCGGCCAGGTCGCGGGC
>JAFAWJ010000672.1 GCA_019242065.1 Chloroflexota bacterium | reverse complement strand
CTCGTCGAGGCTGTACGTGGCTTGTAGCGCACCCACGATGCTCCCGTCGTCCAACACGATCGGCACGTTGACCTGCACGCTGTCCGGGCCGCCAAAGAGTCCGCCGCCTTCACTCGTGTCAACCGTGGTCTCGCCCGACAGCGCCGCCGCGAGATCGCCGTCCGCGTTGTCGAGGGCCCAGCCCCGCGTGGCGGCGACCACCTGCTGGGCAGGGTTGACGATGATCAGGCGCGCGTGCGTCAGCGTCTCAGCGCGGACGACCTCGTCGTCGACTGCTCCGAGATCGGAGCGTGCCAGTGGCTCACTGACCTCGTGGGCGAGCAGACGTGCCTCGTCCGCCAGATCCAGGACAACCCGATCGTGCAGACCGTTGCGCACCGTCGTGGCCGTGTACAGCCCTGAAGCGGTCACGCCGATCACGGCCAGACAGGCATACGTGAACGCCAGTCGTCCGCGAAGGCTGCGCAGCGGGGATTTCAACACTCGTCCGGGCCGCGCTCCTCTGCCAATCGGTAGCCTACGCCCCTGACTGTGTGGAGATACATCGGGTGACTCGGATCGGGCTCGATCTTCTTGCGGATCATCCGAATGTAGACGTCCAGCGCGCGCTCGTCTCCGTAGAACGACGGACCCCAGACGCTGGTAAACAACTGGCGGCGCCCGACGACGCGGCCCGCGGCTTCGGCCAGGTTGCGCAGGATCTCGAACTCGCGTGCCGACACGTCGATGACCCGCTCGTCGCGCGTCACGCGGCGCACACCAGTATCCAGTCGCAATTGACCGATGGTGTAGACGCCGTGTCCCACGTCGGCGGGGACGGGTATCGCCGGCACGCGCCGAATGTGCGCCCGGATCCGCGCCAGCAACTCGCCGTGGCTGAACGGTTTGGTTACATAGTCGTCGGCGCCGGCGTCCAGCCCGGTGATCTTGTCGATCTCGTTGCGTCGCGCCGTGAGCATGATGATCGGCACGTTGGACCCGGCTCTCAGCCGCCGCGCCACTTCGACACCGCTCAGATCCGGCAGGGCCACATCTAACAGGACCGTATCGGGGGCCGGCTGGCTCAACGCGATGAACAGCGCCTCAGCGCCCGTTGCGGCCAGATCCACCGCGTAGCCTTCCTGTCGCAGGATGAAGGCAAGCGACTCGGCTTGCAGCGGATCGTCCTCAACAACAACTACCCGACCTGATCCGCCTGCCGTATCATTGGTGTCGCTCATTGGGCGCTTGCTCAATCTATACCGCAGAAATTCAGTTCGTACACCGCGTCGCCGTGGGGGTAAACACAAATGGGTCTGGGCGCACTCCAACCAGGTCACCTGATCGTCGTTCTCGTGATCGTTTTGCTGATTTTCGGCCCGGGCAAGTTGCCCGAGCTGGGGAAAGCCATGGGTGACGGCCTGCGCGAGTTGAAGAAGGCCACCGGCACCGAGGACGACCCTAAAGATGCCGGCACGGTCGCGGCCACGGCACCTGTGGCGCCCGTCGCCACGACCCCGGTCACCACGGTGGCGACCGTTACGCCCATCAGCGCGGCAGCCGTACCGCAGGTGTGCCCGAGCTGCCGCGGCAACGTCCCTGCCGGCGACAAGTTCTGTGGCAACTGCGGCGCATCCATCGAACAGGTGAGTCGCAGCGCCTGACCCCGTCGTAGCCTCCTCCGCGCCGTCGTCAGTCACCTCGACGACGGCGGCGCTTGCTGCCGACGAGTCGAGCTACCAGCCGGCGTCCGTCGTTCGGGACGTCGATGCTGGCTCGAATCTGCAGGCACTGCTGGTGTCGGCAGTCACCGCCGTCCTCCTGACGCGGCTCTACCTGTCGTTGACCGGCTACCCGCGCGTTGGCGGTGGCGGTCTGCACATCGCCCACCTGCTGTGGGGCGGTCTGCTCATGCTCGCGGCCCAGGTCCTGATCCTGAGTGCTCTGGGCAAACGCACACGGCGCTTCGCCGCGATCATCGGCGGCATCGGACTGGGTCTGTTCATCGACGAGATCGGCAAGTTCGTCACCACGGATAACGACTACTTCTTTCAGCCCGCGGTGGCGATGATCTATGTCGTCTTTATCGTGCTGTTCCTGGTCTTTCGCGCGATCGAACACCGCTCGCTCTCGCGCCAGGAATCACTGGTCAACGCCGCGGAAATGCTGACCGACCTGATCCTCGACGGCGCAACGCGGACTGAGGTGGCGCGTGCGCGCTGGCTGCTGCGCCACAGCGCGTGTGAGGGCTCCCTGGCCGACGGTCTGCACCTCGCGATCGCCGGCGCGGTCCGCGCGCAGGAACACCGTTCGTTCTTGAATCGCGCCGGCCACTGGGCATGGCGCAGCTACGACCGCCTGCTGAGTTGGAGCTGGTTCCAGCGCGCGGTTCTGCTGGTCTTCGTCGGTCAGGCACTCTTCGGTCTCGTCACCACGCTTGCCGTCGGCTGGGAAGCACTGAGCGGCGGGGCCCAGGCCTCACCTGTCACGCTGGTGACATCCTCCGCATCGCTAGTGTGTGCCTTGATCGGCGTCGCACGCCTGCGTGTGTCGCTTCTGGACGCGTATCACTGGTTCGAGCGATCGCTACTGATCTCGGTGTTCTTCACGCAGGTGATTCTGTTCTGGCAAGACCAGTTCGCGGCGCTATGGGGACTGGCCTGGTCCCTGCTGCTGCTGAGTGTGCTGCGCTTCATGATCCGCCAGGAGACGGCACGCGTCGTCACCGAACGGTGACCTGAACGCGCGCGGCCTTCAGCTATTCTTTACGCAGCTTTAAGATACCTTTCACCTTCGGTAGAGGCCGCGGTCGAGACAATGACGTCGGCTGGTCGGACTGAGAGGTCCGAGCAGCAACGTCAGTGTCGGGGTGAATGCCTCCAACTCCCCTAAGCCCCAGCGCTGACTGCTAAGGCTGGAGTCGCACCGTGCGGGGGTGCAACTCCAGCCTTACGCGCTTAAGGGGACCAGGTGTAAGCCGAGCAGGCTGAACGGCGTCTGGGGCTCCGTGGAAAACCGCAGCTCGTCGATCAGGGGCTGCCAGCCGCGGCTGGTGTACAGCTGGCGAGCGCGAGCGCTGCGGTGCATGACCGTCAGCAGCGCCGTGCGGTGCGGGTGACTGCGCACCAGTTGGTCGTGCAATTGGCTGCCAAGGCGATGGCCTTGCGCCGAGGGGTGCACGTGCAGCTCGGCGAATTCGAACGCGTCGGTGAACCATTCCTCGCGCTGTGCCGACGTGAGGGGCGCCGCTACCTGCTCCCGCCACCAGAGGCCGGGCACGCTCGAGTAGCCATAGCTGAACCCGAGCAGTCGGTTGCGCAGGTTGAACGCCCCGAACGCGCGGAACCCACCATAGCCGGAATGCCGGCGCAAGGTGTCGCCAAAGCCGACGACCCGCCCGTGGCCTGGCGGAAATCCCAACGCACCAGCAAAGACCCACTGGGCCTGGTCAAGCAAACGCCCGCTGAGCTCATCTGGGCTCAACGGGCGTACTTCAAAGCGTTGCCTGTGTGGGGGCATCACCCCCATTGTTGCGGTTACGCTGCCGCGGGACTGACCTGGGGCAGCGGCGTCATGTGTGCATCCGCCGGCGTCATGCTCTGGAACTCCAGGTGGTCGTCCTCGACGCCAACGCTGACCCGGTCACCCTCGGCGAACTCGCCGCCAAGGACGCGCCGAGCGAGAGCGTTTTCGACTTCCTTCTGGATCAGGCGTCGCAGCGGTCGAGCCCCGTACGCCTCGTCGT
>JAFAWJ010000649.1 GCA_019242065.1 Chloroflexota bacterium | reverse complement strand
GAGAAGACGCTGCTCGGCGCGCGCTCCGACCTGGGCGTCGGCACCGTGCTGTGGCTGGATCGCACGACGGCGACCTCGGCTGACCTGCAGTTGTTCGACGACACGCAGCTCAAACTGCTAGGCGGCTCGACGCTCGAGTTGACGCGTATGGAGGTCGGCCGCTTCATCAACCAGCACTCGGTTCTGCTGACTCAGGAGAGCGGGCCCATCCGGTACGCGACCGGCGATGCCGTGGACGTCGCGGTGCCGGGCGCGCTGGTGCACCTCGACGGTCACGGCGACTACACCGTGTGGCTCGACGGCGACAAGACGCACGTCCTGGTCTACGGTGGCGAGGCGCATGTGACGCCGACCCTCTCGGGCACGTCGGTCGGCAGCACGGTGAGCGTGAACGACAATCACCGTGTCGACGTCGACACGCGGGGCCAGGTCTCACAGGTGGTCGACCTGCCTATGGAGCTGCTCGCCAACGCGGATTTCAGCCAGCACGATCAGGGCTGGCAAGCGCTTGACGTGAGCGGTCTCGACGTTAACGGCACGCGCTCTTGGGTACCCGGACCGGACGGCACGGGGACCGCACTGCGCGTGCTGCGGCATTCAGTGAACCAGGACCATGGTGAGACGGGACTGGTCCAGCCGCTCGACCTCGACGTCTCCGGTTACCGGCACGTCTGGCTACAGGCCTGGGTGCGGGTCGACTATGCCGACCTGTCTGGCGGCGGTACGTTCGGATCCGAGTACCCGATGATGTTCCGGCTCAAGTACGAGGGCCCAGTCGAGGGTTCGTTCATCCCGTGGGCCATCGGCCTGTACTACTCGAACCCGGACAATCGGCCGATTCCGCCCAGCACGGCCGTGCCGTGGCCCCAGGGGGAATGGAAGCTGTATCGGGTGGACCTGATGGACACCGATCCTTCGAACGTGCCGTATCGCCTGCTCGAATTCGCGGTGATGGGCCAGGGCCACTCGTACGATTCGCGCGTCTCGAACATCTCCCTGATCGGCGAGTAGCCGCTCGAAATCAGGCGCGCGCGGCGTGGTGGTGGGCTTGCTGCTGCGTGCCGACCTCGCGGACGACGTTGAACACGTCGCGGATGCTCTCGAGGCGGCTCATGATGCGGCTGAGGCGGTCGAGCCTGGGCACCTCGACGGTCGCCCACACGGTCGCCGTCTGATCCTTGGCGACGACGGCGCTCAGGGCGATGATGTTGATCTTCTCGTCGGCCAGGATGCCGCTAACGTCGCGGACCAGGCCCTCGCGGTCCCAGGCCTCGATTCGAACCGTAACCGGGAAGACGTGCTGATCCGGGTCGCTCCAGTCGACGGCCACGAGCCGATCTTTTTCGTCCTCGTTCAGCACTGAGGCGCAGTCCACGCGGTGGACGGTCACGCCGCGCCCGCGGGTGATGTAGCCGATGATGTTGTCGCCGGGTACGGGATTACACGAGCGGCAGACGCGCGTCAGCAGATCGCCCACGCCGAGCACCCGCAGGCCGCTCATGGGCATGGCGGAGCGCGCGAACTGGGGGATCGACGCGCTGGCGTCCTTGCGCTGCTCCTCGGCGCCTGAGAGGACGTGGCGACCGATCTCGTCGGGGTTGATGTCGCCATAGCCAACGGCGGCCAGGAAGTCGTCGACCTTGTCGTATTTGAAGTCGCGTGCAAGGTCGTCGAGCTTGACGCCGTCGACGTTCAGGCGCTTGAGCGCCTTATCGACCATCTCGCGGCCGCGAACGATGTTCTCCTCGCGCTGCTGGCGGCGGAACCACTGGCGGATTTTTTCGCGCGCGTGCGCCGTCTGGACGAACCCCAGGTTGGGGTTGAGCCAGTCACGCGACGGCCCGCGAGAGCCCTTGGCGGTGATGATCTCGACGATGTCGCCGTTGCGCAGCTTCGTATCCAGCGCCACCAGGCGACCGTTGACCTTGGCGCCGATGCACTTGTGGCCGACGTCGGTATGGATGCGGTAGGCGAAGTCGAGTGGCGTGGCGCCGCTGGGCAGCTCTTTGATCTCACCTTTGGGGGTAAAGACGTAGACCTGGTCCTGAAAGATGTCGGTCTTGAGTGAATCAACGAACTCCTGGGCGCCGCCGGCGACGTCCTTCTGCCAGTCCATGAGCTGACGCAGCCAGGCGACTTTGGCGTCGAACTTCTGGTCCTGACGCAAGCCCTCCTTGTAGCGCCAGTGGGCGGCAACGCCGTACTCGGCGACCTGGTGCATCTCGTGGGTGCGGATCTGGATCTCGAGCGGCTTGCCGTCGAGGGCCAACACGGTGGTGTGCAGCGACTGGTACAGGCTTTCTTTGGGGTTGGCGATGTAGTCGTCGAACTGCCCGGGCAGCGGCCGCCAGATCGAATGAACGACGCCCAACGTCGAGTAACAGTCGGGAATCGACTGAACCAGCACACGGACGGCGAGCTGGTCATAAATCTGATCCACGTCGACGCCGCGACGCTGCATCTTGCGATAGATGCTGTAGATGTGCTTCGGTCGGCCCGACAGATCGGCCTGGATGCCGTGCTCGTCGAGCTCGCCGCGCAGCACTTCGATGACCCGCTGAATGTACTTTTCGCGCGCGACGCGGCGGCTGGCGACTTTATCGGCGATCTCGTGGTACTTGTCCGGCTCCAGGTAGCGGAAGGACAGATCCTCGAGCTGCCACTTGAGCTCCCAGATGCCGAGCCGATTGGCCAGGGGCGCGTAGATGTCCATCGTCTCCTGCGCGACGCGCCGCTGCTTGGCCGGCGGGCGGAACTGCAGGGTGCGCATGTTGTGCAGACGATCGGCCAGCTTGATGAGGACGACGCGGATGTCCTCGGCCATGGCCAGGAACATCTTGCGCATGTTTTCGGCCCAGAGGTCCTGGCCGTTCATGCGCGGTAGCTCGGAGTCACCTTCGACGTGCAGGAACTGCATCTTGTCGAGCTTCGTGACGCCGTCGACCAGGCGCGCGACTTCACGCCCGAAGCGGCTCTCAAGCTCGCTCATGGGCACGCCGCAGTCTTCAGAGACGTCGTGACACAGCGCGGCGACGATCGTCGCGGTGTCCATATGGATGCTCGCCAGGGTTTCGGCTACGGCGAGCGGGTGATTGATGTACGGCTCACCCGACTCTCGTTGCTGGCCGGCGTGCGCGTCGGCGGCAAAGGCGTAGGCGCGTTTGATCGAATCGACGTCAGGCGCGGAGAGATATTTGGCGACGTCGTCGAAGAGCGTCTGCGGGCTGCGCGCGCCCGGGACAGGACTTGCGGCAGAAACGGGATTGGTAGCGGTAGCCATCGTGACTGAGAGCAGTCGGAGTCTCACAGTCTACAACTGCCCGGCGACCGTTCGTCTTCCGCCTCAGCCTGGCGGCTTTATGGGCGATCGACCGCGCCTGCCAAGCGCACCGTCAGCAGGGCCATGACCTTTGCCGCGGCGAGCAGGTCGGCCACGGCGACGTACTCGTCGGGCTGGTGCGCCAGCACCAGACGCCCGGGACCGTACGCAATGCACTCCTGGATGCCTGCCCGACGCACCACGTGCTTCTGGTCGTAGGTGCCCGGGCTGACGATGAAGCCGGGCTCGACGCACAGCGCATCACGGATCGCCTGCCCGGTCGCGGCCGCGAGCGCGCCGCGTGGGTCGCCCACGAGTGGATCGACGCGCATAAGATCCCGCAGCTCATAGGCGATGCCCTGACGGTCCAGGATCTCGACAATCTCCGCGCGCACGTTCTCGAAGTGTTCCTCGTGGATGAAGCGTCGATCGAAGACGGCCGTACAGCGATCGGGCACCGTGGGCGTCTGCCAGCCGCCCAGGGGCTGACCGGCGTGAATCGAATTCAGATTGATGCTCGGCTGGCGGGCCTGCGGCGGCTCGACGGCCGCGGCCGACTTGCGCGCAGCCAGCGCCGGTTTGAGCGTCATCTCGAACGCTTGAATGGCCCGAGCCATCTGCTCGGCGGCGTTGACGGCCAGGCCGGGCATGCTGCCGTGGCCTACCCGCCCGAGCGTCGTGACTTCGAACCAGTACACGCCTCGATGCCCGATGCACACCCGCTCGGGGTCTAGCGGCTCGGTGATGACCACGTACCGCTGACGCGCACGGCTGATATGCGCTCGATCGCATAACCAGGCCACCCCGGCGAAGCCGCCACTTTCTTCGTCGACCGTCGCGCTCTGTTCGACGGCGCTGCGCAGCGGGATGCCCGCTCGACGCACGGCCTCGACCGCGAAGATCGACGCCGCAATGCCGGCTTTCTGATCGCACGTGCCCCGGCCGTAGATGCGTCCGTCGCGCACCTCCGCCGCGAAGGGGTCGACGGTCCAGCCGCCCTCCGGCGGAACCACGTCGAAGTGGCCATTGAAGTGGAGCGCTGGCGCCTCGCTCGCTCCGAGTCGGCCGAGGACGTTCGGGCGCGGATAGGCAGGCGTGTGCTCGGGCAACCCGTCGGCGTCGAGCGTGACCACCCTGTACCCCAGGTCGCGGAGTGTGCCGGCGACGAGCTGCGCGCACTCGGCGTAGCGCTGGCCGGGCGGATTGACCGTCGGAATGCGTACGAGCGCGCGCGTGAATGCGACCATCGCGTCGCTCAGGCGTTCGACCTGGTCGAGAACGGACTGCTCGGCGGGAGTCAGGCTCACTCGCCGACAGCCGGGATGCCGTGGAGCGCGGTCGCGGCGCGCACCCCGCGCACGATGGCTTCGGCGACGACCTCTGCCGCAGCCTGACCGAGGGCTACGGTATCGCCAGGTTGGAGCGGCTCGGCAGCCTCACCTTCAGGCGGGAGTGAGATGG
>JAFAWJ010000470.1 GCA_019242065.1 Chloroflexota bacterium | reverse complement strand
CTTGAACACCGAGCCAGGCGGGTACTGGCCGGCGAAGGCGCGCGGGAACATCGGCGTGTTGGTCTTGTCGTTCAGCAGTTGCTGCAGCTCGTCGTCGCGCGTCGGGTCGCCAATGATGTTGGCGTCGAAGGTGGGCGTGCTGACCATCGCCAGAATCTCGCCGTTGCGCGGGTCCATCACGATCGCCGCGCCGCCCGGCCCGTTGCGCAGGCCCTCCTGCAGGATGCGCATGACGTCGCGCTGCAGGTCCAGGTCGATGGACAGTACCAGGTTGTTGCCCGGCTGAGCGTCCTGTCGCCGCAGCTCGGCAACCTCCTGGCCGCTGGCTTCGACCTCGTACGAACGCTTGCCGGCCACCCCGCGCAGGTCCTTTTCATACGCCTGCTCGATGCCCGCGGCGCCGATGTGGTCATCCGGGCCGTAGCCTTCCTGGGTCAACTGGTCGACCTGGTCGGGCGAGATGGCGCCCATGTAGCCAATGATGTGCGCGATCAGGCTGCCCTCGTTGTAGCGTCGGGTGGACTGGATGCCGACCTGTACGCCGGGCATGTCCAGCGAGTGTTCGGACATGCGCATCACCGAGTCGCGATCCACGTTCGAGGCGATCGGGATCGGGTTGGACGCGTTGTAGTCCTTGAGGGTTTTGTGGGCGTCGATGATGCGCTGGATGTCGTCCGGGAGCACGCGCAGCTCGTTGGCGACGCGGATGACGATCTCTTGCATGCGGCCTTGCGGCACGTCCGCGGGCGTGATCGACACCACGAAGATCGGTGCGTTGGTCGCCAGCAGCGTCTTGTTGCGATCGTAGATCACTCCGCGTTGTGGGGGGATGGCCGCCTGACGCAGCCAGTTGCCCGCCGAGCGGTTGGTGTACAGCTGACCGTCGACCACCTGCAGGCGCCAGAGCTGGGCGGTCAGGATACCGAAGAGGAGGAGGACCAGGAATCGGAAAAACCAGGTCGAAGGACGCGGCCCGCGATCGGTGGGCGCTTCGGGCCGCTCCAGAGCCGGATTTACCACCGGTTTTCAATTCTAGGTCAGTCACGACTCCCGAGTCGCGATAGTCTGACGTTCGACTCGTGACCCGGCGCTCGCAAATCGGCACGGCTTCGTTTCTCCTGACCTTGCTCTGGGCCGCCGGCCTGTACGTCTTCTTCGTCGGCGACCGTGTTGGCCAGCACCCGCCCCTGCCTGTGCTCCTGGCCGCCGCCGGTGCCCTGTGCGCCGTCGCCAGCGGCATGCTCCTGACGCTGGCCTGCTTCCCCGGCCTCGCCGAAATCCTGCGCGTGGTCGCTCAGCTCGCCGCCATTGGCGCCGTCCTCGACGCCGCCGCCGTCGGCTGGAGTGAGCTGCCCTGGAACGACCGGATCCCCGACGTCCTGAACGACCTGGAGTACTCCAACTTCCTGCTCCTGCCGAGCATGATCGCCCTGCTCGCCAGCAGCGTGCTGTTCTTTACCCGCTGGTTCTCGAATCAGGCCTCGCGCACCCGCTTCGAGCCGACTGGCGCCGTGCAGTCGCTGTTTTTACTGTTTCGCCGCCACCATCGGCTGCTCGGCTGGGCCGCCCTGGCCTTCGCTGCCGCCCACAGTGTGTATTTCTTGCTGTTTCCGGGTGCCACGTTCGTGCAGTGGACCGGCATCGCCGCGACCGGCCTCCTGGTGCTCCTCGGGCTGCTGGGCCTGATCACTAGCTACAACACGTTCTGGCGGCTGTGGGGCCACCGCATCATCGCCATCTTGATGATCGCCGCCGTCGGCCTGCACTGGTACCCGTTCCTTCCCGCCGCGACGCTGTTCCTCATCGCCCTGAGCATCGCCGGCCTGGCCCACCTGAAGCTAGTGTCAAGTCTGGTGCGTATCAGCCAGGTCTGACAGCGTCCGCAGCCAGCGACGCCGATCGCGCGGAATGTTGGCTCCGGCGCGGATCCGCTCGGTCGCGAGCGTGGTGATGGCCGTCGCGTATTCGGTCTGCAGCTGCGCATCGCCGTGCGCCCGTTCGCGCGCGACGGCGGTGATGTCGCGCTGCATCGGAGCCAAGAGCTCGGCGACGCGGGCCGACGGCGGCAGCTGCGTGAGCAACTGGACGATCAGCACGCTGACGACGACGGCGGCCACTTCGAAGTACGCCCGCGGATCGGAGCCCTGTTGCGCTTCGGACGACAACGCCGATACCCACGCCACGACGACGACGCCGATGCCCACCGCGCGTAGCGCCATCGCGAAGTGAAAGCGCAGGTCCTCGACCCAGACGCGCATGCGCTCAGGTGATCGCCCGCCAAGTGACGCGGCCCAGGAGGAGCAGCATCTGGAACAGGGCGCTGACGCCGACGACGAAGGCGATCGCGCCCTTGACGTCGGTAGCCATGCGCTGCAGCCAGCCGAGCTGCGCGACGTAGCTGACGAAGACCGCGTCCTGCAGCAGGATCGCATAGCTGCTGAACAGCGCATCGCCGAGCAGCAGCAAAAAGTACACCACGACCAGGGTGGCGACGTGGGCCAGCCCGATCGTGCCGATCTGCCGCATCACCCACCAGAACGACAGACCGGTCACACCGCGTTGGGACGCGGGGGCGCTACTCAGGATTTACTGGCTGCGATGGCATCCTGGAACTCGCCCCGCATCTTGTCGCCGACACTGTTGCGCCAATCGGCGACCAGGCCGTCGAGATCGGTCACGGGGCGGCGGCCCTGGATGATGTCCGAGACGCCGGACATCAGGGTGTCCTGTGCCAGCTGACCCGAGCTGGCCGCGGTTGCCGAGTACAGCCCCAGGGTCGGATCGACGTCCATCGCGGCGATCATGGCCTGCTCGGCCGCGTACGACACCTGCGCAAACTCCTGCGAGCGATTGGCGCTGAACAGCGCGTACGCGGGTGAGCTCACGTAGCGCCACACAGCCGTCAGCTCGCTGCGACCCTGGTCGGTCAGGACGGGCGCACCGTCGGCGTTGAACTTGAAGTCGGTGTCCTGGACACCAAAGTAGTTCAGCAGCCACTCCTTGCTGCCAAAGGGCGCCGCGAAGAAGTTGGCCACGCGCAGCAGCATTTTGATCCGGTCCGGCGAGCTCTGCTGCTTCATGTAGGTGACACCGAACTGGCCTGAGCCAGCCTGGTAGTACGGCTTGCCGCCGTCGGCCGCGAACGGCTGCATGGGATACAGCCGCGCGTCCGGCACACGCAAGGCTTCGATGTCCCAGAGCTGCACGTACTGACCCCACACCCCTGGCGCGAAGACGAAGCGGCCTGCCATGAAGTCGTCGTTGTACGTGCCGCCGTACTGGGGTGAGTTCGGATGCCACAGCCCGGCCTGCCACAGATCGCGGGAAAAGCCTACGGCGGCCTTGAACTCGTCGGTTTCGACGTCCTTGATGAGCTTGCCCGAGGGATCCAGGCGCCAGTTGTTGGGCACGCGCCAGATCGACGAATAGGCGCTGTTGGGCGTCAGAGCGAAGTAGTTGGTGGCGTTGCTGGCGATGCCGTACTGGTTCTGGTCGGGCTTGGTCACGGCCTGCAGGGCGCGCTTGAAGTCGTCCGCGCTCTTGGGCTGCTCGGTGATGCCTTCCTTGTCGAGCAGGTCCTTGCGGTACATCATGACCGCGCCGATCGGCGGACGGGCGACCGGGATGGCGTAGATCTTGTTGTTGACCACGCCCGAGCGCCACGTGTAGTTGTCGTAGTGCGCCAGGTTCGGGTAGTCCTTGATCGCGTCGCCACTCAGGTACTGGCTGAGGTCCTGGCACTTGGCCTGGAGGAAACTTGGCAAACCGGGAATAGCGCCCCAGGGCGTGGTGGTGGTCGGGTTGTAAATGAAGTCCGGCAGGTCGTTGCCCGCGATGACCACGTTGATGCGGGTCGCATAGTCGGATGAACCGACCTGCTCCATCTGCAGCGTGGCGTTGAGCGATTTGTTGACGGCCTGCCAGGCCGCGTTCTGTTCCATGGGCGGCGGCGGCGCCAGCGTCAGATAGGTGATCGCCGTGACGGTGCTGCCATCGCCTGGCGGCGTGGTGACGGTCTGGGTCAGGTTGGAGGGGAACTTGAAAAACGCCGGATCGAGGCCCTGCTCGTTGCCGGGGAGATCCGGCGTGGGACCCTGGAAGGCAACGTACGTGGGCAGGGCGACTTTGCCGCCGGCGCCCGCGGCGGCGGGTGCCGCCGCGCTACCTGAGGCCGGTGTCGCACCTCCGGAAGCGGAGGTAGCTGCAGGGGCGGCGGGAGTCGGCGCGGACGCGGGACCACACGCCTCGAGCAACGTGGCGCCGAGTGCGCCCGCTGCCACCAGGCCAGCGCGAGTAACGAATGCCCGCCGGTCGAAGCGGGAACTGGAATCGAGTGAAGCGTCGTGGTCAGTCATGTGTGTGCGGAAAATCCCCTCGTGTGCCTCTCAGATGGCGCGTTCGTGTCCCACCCAGTACGGGTCGCGTAAACGTCGTTTGTACAGTTTGCCGTTCGGATCTCGCGGTAAAGCGTCCACGAAGTCGATGCTCTTGGGCAGCTTGTAGCGCGCCATGCGTCCGCTCAGGAACGCCAGGATGTCGGCTCGCATGCTCTCCGGGTCGGTGGGGCTCCCGGGCAGCAATTCGACGACGGCTTTGATTTCTTCCCCCCATTCTGGATTGGGCACGCCGAAGACGGCCACGTCGGCCACCCGCGGATGCGTGATCACCACACTTTCGATCTCGGCGGGGTAGATGTTGACCCCGCCCGAGATGATCATGTCCGACTTGCGATCACTCAAGAAAAGGTAGCCATCGTCGTCCAGGTAGCCGACGTCGCCGACCGTTCGGTAGTCGCCGCGCCTGGACTGCGCGGTCTTTTCCGGGTCTTTGAAGTACTCGAACGGCTCGCGACCCATGGTCATCGAGTAGATCGTGCCGACCTGGCCCGCGGGCAGGATGTTGCCCTCGTCGTCCATGACCACGATGGCCGTGGTGCTGCGGGCTTTGCCGACCGAGCCGGGCTTGGCCAGCCACTCGTCGGAGAAGATGATCGTGCCCCCGACACCTTCGGTCGAGGCGTAGTACTCGTCCAGGACCGGCCCGAACCACTCGATCATGCGGCGTTTGACTTCGGGCGAGCAGGGCGCCGCGCCATGGATGACGTGTCGCAGGGAACTGACGTCGTAGCGCTGCTTCACCTCGTCGGGCAGCGCCAGCAGCCGCACGAACTGGGTTGGCACCAGGTGGGTGATGGTGACTTTGTACTGGTCGATCAACCGCAGGGTGCGCTCCGGATCGAAGCGATCCATGGTGATCACGTTGTGGCCGAGATGCAGCGACGGCGCCACCATCACCATGGGCGCGGTGTGGTACCAGGGACACGCGAGCAGGTGGACGTTGTCGGTCTCGTCACGGCTGACCTTGTAGCCGGTCAGCGCGGCGCCGAGATCCGCTTCGTCGGGAGTGGCCGTGGGGAGCGGCCGGCGGACGCCCTTGGGTCGGCCGGTGGTGCCCGAGGTGT
This sequence comes from Chloroflexota bacterium, assembly GCA_019242065.1. The sequence continues at coordinate 417 of JAFAWJ010000470.1, read as the reverse complement.
AGTTCATGATCATGCCCAGGCTGCGGTCCTCGGGCAGCGTGGTGGGTTGGCCCTGGGTGAGGTCCGCGACCGATTTGAAGCCTGGGATAGCGCCGACGGTGAAGACGCGGTCGGCTGGAAACCCGGTTTCCTCCAGTGCGTGCTGGGCGACGTCGGCATAGCGGGCGTGGACGATGAAGGCCCGCGCCTCGCAGTCGGTCAGGATGTAGGCGATTTCGGGGCCGACCAGGTGGTAATTGATCGGCGTCAGGTACAGGCCGATCTGCTGCATGGCCAGGTAGACCTCGAGCGCCTCCGGCGAGTTGGGCAGCATGGCCGCGATCGAGTCGCCGCGCGAGAGGCCCAGCCCGCGCAGGGCGTGGCTGAGCTGGTTGACGGCCCCCAGCACCTCGGCGTTGGAGTGCGTGCCCTCGTCGT
>JAFAWJ010000394.1 GCA_019242065.1 Chloroflexota bacterium | reverse complement strand
CGGCCGGGAGCCCGAGGGCGCGCCTATCGAGCAGCAAGGCCTCGGTTGGAAGAACAGCTACGAGCACGGCAACAACGGCGTCACCGTCACCAGCGGCCTCGAAGGTATCTGGACCGACAACCCGACAAAGTGGGACAACGGCTTCCTCGAGAACCTGTTCAAGTACGACTGGGAGCTGACGACCAGCCCTGGCGGAGCCAAGCAGTGGACGCCGAAGAACCCTGAAGCGCAGGGCACGGTGCCGGATCCGTTCGACGCCTCCAAGCGGCACGCGCCGACGATGCTGACGACCGACCTGGCACTCAAGGTCGATCCGATCTACGGACCGATTGCGAGGCGCTGGTACGAGCACCCCGACGAGCTGGCCGACGCGTTCGCTCGCGCCTGGTACAAGCTGCTTCACCGCGACATGGGCCCGCTCTCGCGTTATCTCGGCCCGTGGGTGGCTGCCCCGCAGATCTGGCAGGACCCGGTGCCGCCTGCCGATCACGAGTTGATCGGCCAGCAGGACATTACCGCGCTGAAGGACAAGCTCCTCGCCTCAGGATTGTCGATCTCCCAGCTGGTGTCGACCGCCTGGAAGGCGGCGGTAACCTTCCGCGGCACCGACAAGCGCGGTGGCGCCAACGGTGCGCGGATCCACCTGGCGCCGCAAAAGGACTGGGCGGCCAACGAACCGGCCGAGTTGGGCAAGGTGCTGCAGACGTTGGAGCAGGTGCAGCGTGACTTCAACCAGTCGCAGGCGGGCGGCAAGAAGGTCTCGCTGGCCGACGTGATCGTGCTCGGCGGCTGCGCGGGTGTCGAACGCGCGGCGAGGAATGCCGGGTTCAGCATCACTGTGCCGTTCGCACCTGGTCGCACGGACGCGTCCCAGGAGCAAACTGACGTCGAGTCCTTCGAGGTCCTCGAGCCGACCGCGGATGGCTTCCGCAACTACTATGGCGCGGGCAACGCGGTCTCGCCCGAATCCAAATTGCTGGAACGCGCCTTCATGCTGAAGCTGACCGCGCCAGAGATGACGGCGCTCATCGGCGGCATGCGCGTCCTGAACACCAACGTCGACCAGTCAAAGCACGGGGTATTCACCGACAAGACCGAGACGCTGTCAAACGACTTCTTCGTCAATTTGCTGGATATGCGTACCGAGTGGTCCCCGTCCGGCGAGCACGTCTACGAAGGCCGGGATCGGGTCACCGGCGAGGCCAGGTGGACCGCCACCAGTGTCGACCTGGTGTTCGGCTCGAATTCTCAGCTGCGGGCTCTGGCGGAGGTTTACGCCAGCGACGCCTGGAAGGAGAAGTTCGTGCGCGACTTTGTCGCCGCATGGAACAAGGTGATGAACCTGGATCGCTACGATCTTGGTCGGTCACCCCGCACCGCGTCGGCGCGCTCGGCGGTCGCGGCCGACTAGCTCAAATGCCTCACGCGCACACGGCAGCCCATCCACCACGGGGAGAGCCCCGCGCCCGTGCCGCCGCAACTGCACGGAGGCGAACCGGCGCGCCTCGCGAGCGCCGCGGCACCGACACGACCGCGGCGCTCTCCATCCTGCGTCAGTCTGGTTTGCGCTGCACGCCGCAACGCTTGGCGGTCGTGGAAGAGATTTTCGCGCGCAGCCATCCCACCGTGGCAGAGGTGTACGCGGCAGTCCGTCGTCGGTACCCAACCATCGGACTACAGACGATCTACAACACACTGTGGGCGCTTACGGAGCGTGGACTTGTGACGGAGGTTCCATTCTCAAATGCGACACGCTTCGACGCGAATGTGAGACCACATGCCAACCTGGTTTGCCGTGTGTGTGGCGATATTCAGGATGTGGATTTCGTGCGGGAGCAACTAGACGCGATGCTCCTGCACGTGTCGCGCGCGGCGGGCTTTGCTCCGGACGGACAGCGCCTGGACGTCTACGGCGTGTGCGAGCAATGTGCCGCTTCCGTTCCCCAGTGAAACAACTTGCGTGAGCGTGAGCCACGGGCCTATCACTTCGTGCTGGCCGACCTGTCACGCCGATCTGGGTCGCCTCACTCGAACCCGCCGGGCCCGATTCGCCTGCACGAGTCGCGACTTGGTTTGACCGGCCGCGACTCGTGCCGCGTTGTAATCTGAGTTGAGGCCTCCACAACCTTAACTTTCAATCTCGCGGACGCGATGATCGACGCTGGAATAGATAGCAGCGTTGTGGTCGGTGACCTGCTCGTGCGATACGTGCCAGCGTTGTCACATGCTGTGGGAGGAGGAGCCCGGCCATCCTTCGGCAGCGCTTAAGCGCTCATAGCGCCCGGAACGCGGGGTTTGGGGATCCCGTCAATACGCTGCCCACCACAAAAGGTATGGGCACCCATGACGGCGATGCAGGATTGTCCGGATGTCTCGCAGTCGTTGGGGCCCAGCACGGCCGGCTGTCTGTTGCTTGGCTGAACCTGGCATGACATGAAGAACCCCGTCGCTCCGCCGACTGCACTCTCCACCGCTCGGATCCTCTGCGGCCATCAATGCCGCGGTGCCAACTTGAGCCCGGCGCGGAACGCTACGTCCCCCGTCAGTCGCCGACTGTCACGTGTCGTGTGTACGTGAACTCGCGTGACACGTAAACGTCGAGCGGCTCGCGATACAGGCGATCGTGCAACTCAATGAGAGCATCGCGACTGACGATCCAGCGAGCGGCCCCGCGGCCTCCGGCAGCACGCAGCCTGTCGGCGATCGCCAGATTGGCCGTGCCGTTACGGAGTACGTCAGCGGCGTCAGGTGGCGAACGACGGGAGAGGTAGCATGCTAGTGGTCCGAGCCAATGCCCATTCGAGTTCACCACTTCAACGTGCACCCGTGACGACTCGCCGCGCAGCCTTACATCTGATCACCATCGGCGCAGGCACGGCGTTGCTCGCCGCTTGCGCGCCCGCGGCTCAGCCCTCACCGACTGCGCCAGGCCAGCCGACCGGCTCGCCGACGAGCCTGGCCACGAACACAACCGCAGGATCGTCACAATCGGCCGCTGGTAGCGCGCTCACTCCAGCCCCTACCAGCGGCGGTACCCTGCGCCTCGCAGTTTCGTCTGACCTGACGTCACTCGAAGGCCAGCTCGGCATCCCGCCCGCGATTGACACCCTGTGGCAGGTCTATGACCGGCTCACGGAGTATGACACCCAGGGTCAGCCCCAACCTCGCCTTGCGGAGAGCTGGGACCTTAGCAGCGATTACAAGCAGATCACCCTCCATCTGCGCAAAGGCGTCCAATATCATAGTGGTCGAGAGTTGACGAGCGCGGATATCCAGTGGAACGTCCTGCGCGCGCAGGATCCGAAGGTTGGCGTGGGGCAGCTTGCACCGCTCGCCCAGTGGTGGACGCGCATCGACACACCGGATCAGTACACCGTCGTACTGACATCCGATCAGCCGCGCCCTGGTGCGTTCGACTTCTTCGAGTTTTTCAACATCCTGGATTCCCAGACGGTTCAGGGCTCGGCGGCGCCACAGACGCCCATCGGCACCGGCCCGTTCAAGTTCGGTGAGTGGGTCCAGGGTGACCACATCACGTTTCCGAAGAACCCGAACTACTGGATGAATGGACGGCCGTACCTGGAGGAGCTCCAGGTACCTGTCGTGCGCGATCAGGCCGCCATGATTGTGCAGTTGCAGGCCAAAAGCGTCGATGCCGTCGACACGCCGGCCATCGTCGACGCGGTCAATCTCGGCAACGATCCGAATTATCAGCTCTGGAAGGACGCGGGTACCGGCGCGTACGCGTTGATTGCCGCCGATGCGCAGCAGGCCCCTACCGACAACAAGCTGGTCCGCCAGGCATTGAACTGGTCGATCAACCGCCAGCGGATCACCGACTCTATCTACCATGGCATCAACGGCGGGCCTAAGGATCTTCCGTGGCCACCGCAGTCACCGGCGTACGACGCTGCGAAGGACGCCTACTACACGTTCGACCTGGACAAGGCAAAGTCCTTGTTCCAGCAGGCGGGTGTCTCGAACCTCGCCTTGGACTTCATTCTCGCCAACGGGAACAGCGAGCAGGCTAGCATCGCGCAAATTGTCCAATCAGACCTTGCGAGCATCGGCGTGAATGTCGCCATCAAGCCAATGGACCTGGCAGCATGGCGAGCGACCACGGCAAGCTTCAAAGGGTGGGGCCTGAACGTTGCACAATCGGCCTACGCGCAACTGCAACCGCCGACGCTGCCAACTATGAGCGCCTGGTGGAGCTACTCGGCCAGTCAGACCGGCTTCAAGGACGACCAGTACACCGCGCTGGTGCAAAGCGCCAGCGTGACGACCGACGCGGGACAATTGAAGCTGCAGCTCAGCCAGTTGAATGACTATCTGTTGGATCAGTCGTTCGTGATGGTGCTCTGCGCGTCACCTTCGCTCATGCTGACCAACACGAATGTCCACGGGCTCCGCTTCACGCGACACCAGGGCGTGGACTGGACCAACGCCTGGCTTGGTTGACGCCCTTAGCGTAACCATTGACACGCTTCATCTCTCGCTGGCTGATCCGCATACGTCAGCCGTGCGCCGTTGAAGCGATAATGCACGCAATACAAGACGATGCGCAATTGCCGGCGCCTGGAATACACCAACCGAGTTCGCGAGCTCGCGCTTCAACCGCCGCGTAGTATACGAACGTCTTTTGAACGTGTGCCAGCAGTAAACCGGAGCGTTCCGGATGTTGCAGTGGTGCGCGGAGCGATTAGCTGCGCCCGGTGCTGTGTAGTATGCGTACAATGATCAACGAGTGACTCGCGAGCAGGTTGTCGTGTGCGGCCGGCCAGCTGCTCGGCCACCAGCAGCCGACATCCGCACGACAGCCACGGCTGCGGGACTCTACCTGGCCCAGCCTGAGGCCGCACTCGATCGCGGTTGGCTCTGCGCCGAAGCCGTCCGTAGCCGGCGCCAAGCGGGTTGTACTGGTTCTGCACCGCGGCAATGGGCGTGACCCGCTGTGCACGGGCGAGCACGTCCGATGTCACAGCGGATACACCGATTGCTCGAGCGGCACGTGTGACGTTACCGTGTTGGCCCGGCCTCCGCTGTCGCCCCACAGCCGCAGATAGGTCCACCGACTGACATCGGAGCGTAGATCTAATAACGCCTCTTCGACCCGTGTGCGGATTGTCGCGGGTCGGCTGTCGCTCAGCCACTGTTCCTGCGGTCCACGCGCCGCGCCGACCTTGTTTCCGATGATCACGTCATCCCCGAACGGGCTCAGGGCTCGACCGATGAGCTGGTTGACCGTGCGGGCCACGCACGCGTTGGGGGTATCGAAGAACCGCACACCAAGTTCCACGGTGCGCTGGAGCAGGTAGATTGCGCCGCGCACGTCGTCGGGCAGGCCCAGCACGCCGGGGCCTGAGAGCTGCATGGCTCCGTATCCAAGAGGCGGCACGCGAAGCGCACCTCCAAAGAGATGCGTCGCGTCGAACGATGTTGCGCTGGTGTTGGTCACAGTCCGAAGGTGAGCCAAGCGTCTTTTCCGAGCAGGACGGCCTGGACGTGCACGGCGGTGCTGTATGAGGCGTCGGACCAGACCGACACGGAGTCTTTCGTGAAGATCTCCGAACAGGAGCACGTGCCGCAGCCGCGGGAATTCCTCATGGAGCATGTCACCGCGCATGTTCCGCGACCCGCAAGCCATCGTGCCGGGCGCGATTGTCCGCTATGACGTCGAGGTGTGGCCAACGTCGTATCTCTTCCGTCGCGGCAACCGGATCAGGGTGGAAATTGCCAACGGCGATTCGATGGTCGCGGACGGATTGTTCGCTTACTATTACGGCCACAAGGTCGGCGAGGATCGCTATTACCACGATGCGGAGCATCCATCACACGTGTTGCTCTCCATCATTCCGCGAACGTGACGCTCTAACAGGCGGCTCGACATCGGATCCTCAGGACCAACGCTAGTCCGCAGCCGCGGGCTTGCCGCTGGAGCGGACATTCTCGGTGTGGCAGGAATGACTATGCGTGATGCGCCGGCACCGAAGCAGAGTGAGAACGATACAGAGCTTCGCTCATATCCGCCCCTGCGGAGCAACTCACCAACGGGATCGACGTTGTCGATACCCAGGAGTTCGCCGGCGGAATTCCGCCCGAAATGGCGATCTTGCCGCAAGTGCGCCTTGGCAGGAAGTCGGTGACAACCGCCCAGATCATGACGGTCGTGATACCTCTGGGCTACGTTGCGGGACTCTGCGCGGTGGCGGTGGCCCGACAACTGCGGACTCTTCCAGTGGTGCAAGCATTCATGCAGACCTATCCGGGGACGGGGAGCTTCTCGCGCCCGGTCGAGAGCGGCTTTCCGTGGTGGCTACGCTCTGAGCACTACCTGAACCTGCTCTTCATGCTGTTCATGATTCGTTCGGGCCTGCAGATCCTGGCCGACCATTCACGTCTGTATCTTGATGGAAACTGTACCCGGGTTCGTTTTCGTCCGTGCTCTCGAGCGTTCCCTAGCCGAATTGCCGTTGCTGCGGAAGTCCGAACAGATGACGCAGCACTCTTGCATTCAAGGCTGGTCGGCCATTGCCGGGTGGGGTGTCGTCCAGGTCTCGGAGATCGTGCGTCCCAGGCCCGAAGTGCGGTACGCCGTCTTCTATTGTTGGTCTGTGACGACACGTACAAGATCGAGCATATGCACCACGAAATCTGCATTCTGGCCTACGCGATGAACGGCCAGCGCCTCAGCGAGTTGCACGGCGCTCCGCTTGGCCTGCGCAATGAGCTCGAGCTCGGATTCAAGCAGGTTGAATGGGTGCAAGACGTCGAGTTCGCCGAGTCTTTCAAACAGCTTGGATCGGGAGAAGGCGGGTTCAATGAGGACAACGAATAGTACGGCTATCGCGCGCCGATCTAACTCGATCGTCACCCGCTGTCCACTGGAGGTTCAGTCATGAGTCAATCCGACACGACAGAAAAGATCTTGATCGCGGGTGGCGGGTACGCCGGCCTGCAAGTCGCCGTACGCTCGAGCGCCTGGTTGAAGGACCGCGCTCAGGTCTCGGCCACGCTGGTCGATCAGCACGACTACCACGAGATCATTCCAGAGTTACCGGACGTCGCCGCCGGCGACCGACCGGTGACCGACGTGCGCCAGCCTCTGGCCAGGCTCGTCGGCCAGCAGGTGACGTTCCTCCAGTCGACGCTCGTCGGTTTCGATCTGGCTGGGCGGCGCCTCATCACGCAAGCAGGCCCGTTGCCGTACACCCGTCTGGTGCTCGGCCTGGGGAGCCAATCCAACAGCTACGGCGTGCCCGGGGTTCCGCAACACACGCTGAACCTGTACTCGGATGATGCCGCGACGCGGGTCTGGGATGCCGTCAACACCAGTGTCGATTCCGCGGCGAAGGAACACGATCCGGAACAGGTCCGCCGCTTGCTGACGGTCGTCGTCGGTGGCGGCGGTGCGACGGGTGTCGAGGTCGCCGGCGACATCGCCGAGCAGCTGCCGGAGCTGGCGCGCAAGCGTGGACTCTCGCCCGAGCTGGCGCGGGTCGTCATCGTCCAGCGCGGCCCGAGCATTCTCGCCGGGTCCTCGCCTGATCTCGTGGCCAAAGCAACGCAAACCCTCGACCAGCTCGGCGCGCAGGTGCGCACCAACTCGCCGATCGCGGCGGCGACCGCGGACGGGTTCAAGCTCGAGGACGGCGAGCTCGTGCGCGGAGGAGTCCTCGTGTGGGCGGGCGGCATGAAGGCGCCCGATGTCGTGTTCGCCTCAGGCCTGCCGATCATGCGCGACGGTCGCGTGAAGGTCGATCCTTACCTGCGCGTCGAGGACCACCCGGAGATCTACGTCGGCGGCGATCTCGCTTTCGTGCTTGACCCTGCCACGAGCCATCCGCTCGCGCCACTGGCTCAGACGGCGATCGACGAAGGCGACAACGTGGCTCGCAACCTCCAGGCGGACCTCGAGCAGCGTCCACTCGAACCGTTCGTGTTCCACAGCAAGGGCTTTGTGGTAGCCGTCGGCCGCCACGGCGGCGTGGCCGACGTGGCGGGCCACGCCGTCGGCGGACGTCTGGCGCACGCCCTGCGCGAGGCGATCGAGTGGGAGTACCGGCAATCGGTTGCGCATCTGCATGGGTGGGAGACGCTGTGATGCCGGCTGTCCAGTCGGCGCACGTGTCAACTGCCGCTGCGACGACGTCCATGACCGACCCCCAGGACATCGCACCGCGCGGTCCGAGTGACTATCTGCCGATCAGCGCCTACGCGCTCATCGGCGACTGCCAGACCGCGGCGCTGGTCGCGCGCGACGGTTCGATCGACTGGTACTGCCCGCGACGGTTCGACGCACCAGCCGTCTTTTGCCGACTGCTCGACGCTCCGAAGGGTGGCTATCTGCAGGTGGCACCGGTCGGCAACGCTTCGATGCAGCGCCACTATCGCGGTCCAACGAATGTGTTGGAGACCACCTACACAACCGGCGGTGGCTCTGTGAAGATGACCGACTGCATGGCGGTGCGGCTGCGTCGGTCCGACTTCGCGGACAACGACATCGTCAGCACCCACCGCGTCCTGCGCTGCATCGAGGGTTTGAGTGGCACCGTCGAACTCGAGGTGGCGTTCAAGCCGACGTTCGGCTATGCCGCCAGCCGCACCGACGTGTCGCTCGAATCAGACAGCGTCGTCACGGCCCGCACCCGCGGCAGCTCGCTCACCCTCCACTGCCCCAGCACTCAGCTGCGCGTGCAGGCGGGCACCGCGACTGGAATGCTCCAGGTGCACGCGGGCGAGCAGCACTGGGTTGTGCTGACCGAGGGCCGCACGGCCGCCACCCGTGAAGACCCGTCGCACTGGACCGCGCAACTGCAGACCACTCTCGACTACTGGCAGCGCTGGGCGGAGCAGTGCACCTATACGGGACGGTACCAGGAAGCGGTCCTGCGCAGCGCGCTCACGCTCAAGCTGTTGACGTATGAACCGACCGGTGCGGTCGTCGCGGCGCCGACCACGTCTCTGCCCGAGGCAATTGGTGGCGAACGCAACTGGGACTACCGCTACACCTGGCTGCGCGACAGCGCCGACATCCTCGACGCGCTCATGTCGATCGGGCATGACGCGGCGGCGGCGGATTTCATGCGCTGGCTCGAGCACGCCCTTGGCTCGGAGCCGACGCAACAGCCGCAGATCATGTACGGCGTCAGGGGCGAACGCGACCTGCGCGAGACCACCATCGATCTGGAGGGCTACCGGTCCTCGCGGCCGGTACGGGTCGGGAACGGGGCGGTCGACCAGACCCAGCTCGACGTCTACGGCGAAGTGCTGCTGGCGGCCTATGTCCACTATGGTCGCGGCACCACGGACTCCGGAACGTACCGGGAGAGACGACCTTCGGCTGAGGCCTGGACGGTGCTGCGCAGACTGGTCGAGCAGGCTGCGCAGCGCTGGACTGAGCCGGGCAATGGCATCTGGGAGGTTCGCGGCGGGCTCCAGCACTTCCTGTACGGCCGGCTGATGTGCTGGGCGGCGCTCGATCGGGGCCTGCGGCTGGCGGAGGAGCACAACCTGCCTGCCCCCGTGGCCGACTGGCAGCACACACGTGAGCGCATCCGCGGCTCGATCCTTGACCAGGGCTACGACGAGAAACTGGGTGCTTTCACGCAGGCCGTCGGCAGCGACGCCCTGGACGCCTGCGCATTGGTCATCCCGATCGTTGGCTTCTTGCCGGCGAGCGATGCACGCGTCAGCTCCACGATCGAAACGATCCGCCAGCAGCTCACGCGCCAGGGGCTCGTCTACCGCTATCGCACGCACGACGGCCTTGCCGGCGGCGAGGGGACGTTCACCATGTGTACGTTCTGGCTCGTCAACGCGCTGGCCCGCGTTGGCCGTGTTGACGAGGCACGCGCACTGTTCGAGCAACTGCTGGGCTACGCCAACGATGTGGGACTGCTCTCGGAGGAGATCGATCCCGACGCGCGGGCGCTCCTCGGCAACTTTCCCCAGGGGTTCAGCCACCTGGCGCTGATCAACGCGGCTATGCAACTGGAGAGAGCGTCGCGCTTATCGCAGAACGGAGTTAATTGATGCAACTCGACGGCAAAACGGCCCTGGTGACCGGCAGTTCGAGCGGTATCGGCCGCGCCCGCGGAAATGCAGACCCTCGTGGATAACGCGGTCCAGGCGCTCGGTCGGCTGGACACGTATTTCGCGGTCCAGGCCGCCGCCCGTCAGATGATCAAGCAAGGCAATGGCGGCCGGCTGATCAACATCTCGTCCATTCACGAAGACGTGGCTTTCCTGAACTGCACCACCTACTGCCTCTCGAAAGGTGGCCTGCGCATGTTTACACGCGATCACCATCAACAACATTGCGCCAGGTGCAGTGGCGACGCCGATCAACACGCGCACCCTGGACAGCTCGCAACTGCTCGACGAGCTCAAGGCGTTGATCCCGTTGGGTCGCCTCGCCACCCCGGAGGAGGTGGCGAGCATCCTACGCTGCCGGCTACGTCACCGGCAGTACCTACTACATGGACGGCGGCATGACTCGCTGGAACAAGGGTCTGTGATGCCTGCGAGGCAGCCGTCCTGGCACAAGCCGTTGGGCGGCTCTTGCCCAAAGGAGTAGTCGTGCAAGCGAATCATCAGTATGACGTCATCATCATTGGC
>JAFAWJ010000295.1 GCA_019242065.1 Chloroflexota bacterium | reverse complement strand
CAGCCGCTGCAACACGGCCTCGGCGTCCGCCACCAGCTCGTCGAGGTGCCGCATGGACTCATCCGGCTCGACCACGCGCACCATCTCCACCTTATAGAACTGTTTGACCCGCTTGATGCCGCGCACGTCGCGCCCCGCGGCCGCCTGCTCCTTCCGAAAGCACGGAGAGGCAGCCGTCAACTTGATCGGCAGCTGACCCGGCGGAATGATCTGGTCATAAAAGAGGTTGACCAGCGGCACTTCCGAAGTCGGAATCATCCACAGGTCGTCTTCCGCATCGTGGAAGAGATTGTCATAGAACTTGGGCAGCTGACCTGAGCCGTACATGATCTCTTCGCGGACCATGTAGGGCGTGTGCATCTCGGTGTAGCCCTGCTCCTGGACGTGGAGGTCGAGCATGAAGTTGACCAGCGCGCGCTGCAGCATGGCCCCGGCGCCCCTGAGCACGTAAAAGCGCGCGCCCGCCAGTCGGGCGCCGGCCTCCAGGTCGAGGATGCCGAGTTTTTCGGCCAGGTCCCAGTGCGGCAGCGGCTCGAAGTTGAACTGGCGCGGCTCACCCCAGGTGCGCAGGACCTCGTTTTCGGTGTCGTCCTTGCCGTTGGGCACTTCGGCGTCGGGCAGGTTCGGAATCCAGGCGAGGGCCTTGTCGCGGGTTGCCTCGGCCTCTCGCAAGGTGCGTTCGAGCTCGGCCAGGCGGCCGGCCAGCTCGCGATCCTGACGCACCTCGTCGTCCGACGGTCGACCACGCCGTGACGAGGAGCGTTGACGGCGTTCAGCGCGCAGCTCTTCGACTTGAGTCGTGATTCGACGCCAGGCGTCGTCGGCCTCGATGGCCGTATTGAAGGCCGCCACGGCGTCGTCGCCCCGACGCATCAGCACGGCCCGTGTGCGATCGGGATCGCGCCGCAGCAACTCGACGTTCAGCATGGCTCGTCGCGCGGGCGCATCTGCGGAAACAGAATCACATCTCGAATGGTGTGCTGGTCGGTCAACAACATCACGATGCGATCGATGCCCACTCCAAGCCCGCCGGTCGGCGGCATGCCGTGCTCGAGCGCCAGCAGGAAGTCGTGGTCGAACGGTTGAGCCTCGACGTCACCCGCCTCGCGGGCGCGCACTTGCTGCTCGAAGCGGCTGCGCTGGACGCGCGGATCGTTGAGCTCGGAGAAGGCGTTGGCGATCTCGATTCCTCCGGCGAACGCCTCGAAGCGCTCGACCTCGTCGGGATTGTCGGGCTTGCCCTTGGCGAGCGTCGAGCCGGGAAAGTCCGTCGGGTAGTCCGTCAGGAACGTGGGCTGTACCAGCCGGGGCTCGACGAAGGCGGTCAGCAGCTCGTCCATGGTCTTGCCGCGCGTCCACGTTTCGTCCGGGTGCAGGCCCACGCCCTGCGCGGCCTGCCGCAGGGATTCGGCGTCGGGGTAGTCGGCGTAGTCGACGCCCGAGTACTCGGCGATGGCCATGCGCAGCGGGATGCGCTGCCAGGGCGGCTCAAAGCTAATTTCGGCAGTGCCCCACGGCACCCGCGTGCGACCGACCGCCGTGCGGGCGGCGTTGGCGAGCAGGTCTTCGGTCAGCCGCATGATGTCCTGGTAGTCGGCGTACGCCGCGTACAGCTCCAACATCGTGAACTCGGGGCTGTGCTTGAAGGACACACCCTCGTTGCGGAAGTTGCGGCCGATCTCGTAGACGCGATCCATGCCGCCGACCACGCACCGCTTCAGGTATAGCTCGAGCGCGATCCGCAGATACAGGCGGGCGTCCATCGCGTTGGAATCGGTGGCAAACGGTCGCGCCGCGCCGCCGCCCGGAATCGGCTGGAGGATGGGCGTTTCGACTTCGACGAAGCCGCGACCGTCAAGGTAGCGGCGGATGGCTGAGACGATGCGGCTGCGTGTCAAAAACACCTGACGGGTCTCGGGGTTGCCCATCAGGTCCAGGTAGCGCTGACGGTAGCGCGTCTCGACGTCGACCAGGCCGTGCCATTTTTCGGGCGGGTTTCTGAGGCTCTTGCTCAGGAAGGTCAGCTGTGCGACCTCGACGGTGACTTCGCCGGTTTTACTCTTGATCACCGTGCCGCAGGCGCCGGCGAAGTCGCCCGGATCGAGCGCGTCGTAGATGGCGCGCTGGGTGGCGTCCATGGCGCGGGGATGGAGCATCAGCTGCAGGTGGCCAGAGTCGTCGTCGACGTCGACGAAGACCAGGTTGCCGCTCAACTTGCGGAAGACCTCCAGGCGGCCGGCGACGCACACCTGCTGGCCCTGAAGCGTCTCGAAGTTGCCGGCGACTTCCTGGGTGCGGTGCGAGCGCTCGAAGATCGTCGGGTAGGCGCGCACCCCCGCGGCCTCCAGGCGCTCGAGCTTGGCGAGCCGCGCCGCGCGGATCCGATCTGGCTGCTCCACGCCGTCGCCACTGTCGGGCATGACGGCGTACAGATTAGGTGATTTCCAGGATTTTGAGGTTGAAGGCCCCCGCTGGAGCGACCACCGTCACCTCGTCGCCGACGCGTTTACCGATGAGGGCGCGGCCGATCGGCGACTCGTTCGAGATCAACCGCCGCCGGGGATCGGCTTCCTGCGAACCGACCAGGTAATACGTCTCCTCTTCGCCGTCGCTGTCGCCCACTTTGATGTGCGACCCCATCCGCACGTAATCGGCCACGCCACTGACGGGTTCTTCGATAACCCTGGCGTTCGACAACATGCGCTCCAGTTCCTGGATTCGACCCTCGACAAAGGCCTGCTCTTGCTTGGCCTCGTCGTACTCGGCGTTGTCGACCGCGTCGGCGAATTCTTTGGCTCGGCGGATCTGCTCTTCGACCTCGTGTCTGCGTACGGTCTGAAGCTCGTGCAGCTCCGCGGCAAAGCGTTGTTTGCCTTCAGGTGTGAGATAGACGACTTTGTCTTGCATGCCTCCCGCCCTTTTCTAGCCCGGCGGAGTATAGATTGCGTCAGCGCAACAGTTGAAGCGCATCGTTGCGGTTCAGTTAGCGAGCGATAGATGCCAGAAGGTGGTGCCCGGCCGCGTACACGTCCGCTCGCAGCCGGGTGGGTCGCGGGCCGCAGCCCCAGACGTCCACCTCGACGGCCTGGCGACGATACGTGCCGGACTCTACTTCTTCATAACGATCCAGCGCCTGCATGTCGCACGGGCTGAGGTCCATGAGCAGCACGCCGTCGACCCAGGCGCCCGGCGCGGGGACGACGTACGGATAGGCGTAGGCCGGCGACTGGATGCGCTGGTAGTTCGCCAGCTGCGCGGCCAGACGCTCGCCCGCATGCGGGTGGCCGATGACCGCCTCCAGACAGCCAGGCTCGACCAGTGATCCGTAGACGAACAGGTGGCGCCGCGGCGAGGTGGCGCCCAGGTGAGGTTCTGGTTTCACTGAAGTTGACCCGCGATTACGGTGATGTTACGTTGCGTCGGTTTGGCAACATCGCCCCGCCGGACCCCTATTGGCGGTACCTGAACCGCCAGTATGCTAACGCGCGCTTGACTGAGCTCTAGCCCGCTTTCCGCGGTGTGCGCATGTCTTCACGAGCTTTGGGGAGGATCTAGCAGTTTGTCCGGGTGGACGTGGACTGGTACGTCGGTTCTTCGCGCGGCATCGCTCCTGCTGGTCGGGGCACTGGTCGCGGTCAGTCTGGCCGCGCCGCTCGCCTCTCTGGCGCAGACCGACACTGACCAGTCAGCGGGCGATCCGCGTGCCTTCGCGCAGACCGGGTATCGCATCGATCGTGACAGCTTTTACGACTACTTCGTGCACCGCGGTGGCGTGACGACCTTCGGCTATCCAATCAGCCGCGACTTCCCGTTCGAGGGTTGCACCGCGCAGTTCTTCCAGCGTTTCGTGATGCAGCAATGCGGCGGCAATGGGGTCGGCACGATGAACCTGCTCGACGATGGCCTGTTGCCCTACACCCACATCAACGGCGGCACGTTTCCCGCCAGCGATCCGTCGCTGGCTGCCCAAACCCCCAAAGTCACTGACCCGACGTACGCCAGCGACATTCTGGACTTCGTCCACGCTTCGGCCGTCGATACGTTCGACGGACAGCCGGTCAATTTCCAGCAGACGTTCTTCAACACCATCAGCCCCGACCTGGCCGGAACCGATGACCCGGCAATCCTGGACCTGCTTGATCTCGAGATCTGGGGCGTCCCCACCAGTCGGCCCGCCTATGACCCGGCTAACCACAACTTCATCTACCAGCGATTCCAGCGCGGCATCATGCACTACGACACCGGCTGCGGGTGCACCCAGGGTCTGCTCCTCGCCGATTACCTGAAGAGTCTGATCACCGGGGTCAATCTGCCCGTCGATCTCGCCGCGCAGGCCAACAACAGCCCACTGCTCCGCTCCGCCGCCGCCAACAAACCGCCCCAGGCTACGAACTATGCCAATGCGTTCACGCCTGGCGCCGGGAGTGTGACCGCGACCCCGTCCCCGACGGTGGCGGCTACCCCGACGTCGACGAACGTTTCGCTTCTGCAACCCGGCCAGAGCCCGTTACCACCGCCATCGCCGCTGCCCAGCCCGGACTTCGGCCTGAGCATGTTCCTGTGGAACCAGCCGGCGACGACCGCGCGCGACCTGGGCATTGCCAGCGGGGCGAACTTCCACTGGCAGAAAACGGTCTTCGCCTGGCGCAACATCGAAGGCAC
>JAFAWJ010000077.1 GCA_019242065.1 Chloroflexota bacterium | reverse complement strand
GATCGCTCCATCACCTTCGCGAGTATTGTCCCGTCGGTTGACGGCTAGCTCCGCGTAGCGAGCTGTTGCTGGAGCTCCGTACGAATCTGCTCGCCGCCGTTGGACTGCCAGTCGTTGACCACCTGGTCGTAGTCGCTGACTGGCCGGCGGCTGGCGACGATGTCGCCCAGGGCATCCAGAACTGCCAGGTTGAGCTTGACGCCTTTCGCGTCGTTGGTCGGCGACGGCAGCCCCAGCGTTGGATCCGCGAGCCCCGGCGGAATCAGCGCTTGCTCGGCCGCGTACTCCAGCTTGATGAAATCTGCGGCGCCCGGGAAGTAGATCACTTGCGGATGCTGAACCACGTACCGCCACGGCACGTTGTTCACGTCCGCGCTCCAGGCCGGCGTCGCGATCGGATTCCCATTCGCGTCCAGGTTGTAGTGCGTGCCCGCGATGCCGTTGGTCAGCAGCAGGTCCTCCTGACTGCCGAACGGCGCCGCGAGCCAGTTCATCACCCGCAGGACCTCCTTGATCCGATCCGGCGCCGCCGCCTTCAGCGCCGCGAGTGAGTTGTACCCGGCGCCCAGATAGGTGACGGGTTTGGCGCCCGCTTGCGCCGGGAAAGGGCTCACCAGCGAGAAATCCACCGGCGGATCTGCCTTCTGGCCCCTGGTCCAGACGTCGAACCAGTTGTTGCCGAAGGCTTGCACGGCGGTGGCAATTTTGCCGGCGACAAACATATCCCGGTACGCGGTCTGGCTGGCGGTAGTTTGCGAATCTGGGTGCATGACGCCCGTGTCGACCAGGTCGCGCACGTACGCGACCGCCTGTTTGTACAGGTCGGTCTCGATGTCTTTGACGAGTTTGCCACTGGAATCCACCGCCCAGTTGTTCGGCGCCCCGAACATCTGCACGAAGTAGGCGTTGACGAGAAAGGCCGAGCCCTGGAACCCGCCAAAGCCCCACACGCCGCTGTCCGGCTGGGTCAGCGCCTGCAGGACACGCTTGAAGTCGTCGGCGCTGGTGGGCGTGTAGTCCTTGCCGATGCGCGCGTCGTACAACTGGCTGTTCTTGAAGAGCTGGTTGCCGCCGACGGCCCAGCGCTCCAGCGGGATGCCGTAGACGTGACCGTTGATGACCGCCCCGGAGTTCTGCCAGGCGTACGTGGGAATGGCGGCGAGGTTGGGATAGTCCTTGACGGCGTCGCCGGCCAGGTACGGGGTGAGGTCGGCGGCGGAGTGCTGCAAAAAGGCGGGCAGGTTTGGCACCGCGGTGGACGGCGCACTGAAGAAGCTGAGGACGTCCGGCAGATCGCCGGCGCCACCGGCCATGAGCGTGCCGACTTTGGCCGTGTAGTCCGCCAGCGGGACGATGTCGAAGCGAAAATCGACGTTGAGGGCTTTGTTGACGGCCTGCCAGGCGGGATTCTGATCGGCGGGCGTCGGTGGCGGGTACAGGCCGACGACGGTGGCCAGAATCGGGCTGCCGGTGCCGGGCGGGTCGGAGGGCAGGGCCTTCGCGGGGTTGGAGGGATAGTTGAGGTAGGCGTCTTCGAAGAGCGGACCATTGCTTGGCAAGTCGGGCTTGGGCTTGTTCGCCAGCGGGGCGTAAGTGGGTAAGCCTGGGATCGCTCCCGCGGTGGTCGGAGTGGCGGCCGTCGATGCGCCGCCGCCAGCCCCCGACATGGTCGCGGGAGCGGTGGTCGCTGCAGCGCTGCCAGTCCCCGACGTGGCCGCTGGAGCGGTGGTCGCTGCAGCGCTGCCAGTCCCCGACGTGGCCGCCGGAGCGGTGGTCGGTGCGGCGGCGCCAGCGACCGATGTGGCCGCCGGACCGACGGTCGGCGTGGCGGCCGGACCGCACGCGGCGCTCAGCAACGGCAGCGTGGACGTCACCAGGGCGCCGCCCGCAAGATATCGAAGCAATCTGCGCCGCCGCAGAGTCTGATCTGTCGCGTTACTCATGCGCATCTCCCCATTGAGTTTCAGTTTCAACCGGCCAGCGCCTGCTGCAGCTCGGAACGGATCTGGTTGCCACCGCCGTCCCGCCAATCTTGAACCAGCTGGTCGTAGTCGCTCACGGGTCGCTGACCGGACAGCAACTCCGTCAGGTCGTCCATGAACCGTTTTTGTAGAAGTGTGCCCTGGGCGCCCTGCGCGGGCGAATAGGCGCCCAGTGTCGGATCCGTTACGCCAAGTGGGATCAAGAGCTGCTCGGCAGTGTGTGCCGCCTGCGCGTACGCAGGCAGGTCGGCGATGTACATCACCTGCGGGTGCTGTAGGGTGTACTTCCAGGGCACATTGTTCGCGTCGGCGTTGCCGCGATCCGTCAGCACGGGATTACCACGGTCGTCGAGCGTGTAGTCGACGTCCTTGATGCCGGCTGTCAGCAGCAGGTCTTCCTGACTGCCAAACGGCGCGGCCAACCAATCCAGGATGCGCAAGAGCTCCCTTATACGATCCGGCGACGCCTTTTTGATCGCCGTCGCCGACTGAAAGCCCGCGCCGAGATAATGGACCGGAGTGTCGCCATCTCGGGCGGCGAATGGCGCCAGCGGCAAGAAATCGACCGGCGGCTGGCGCTGCAGTCCCTGACGCCACACCTGCGCCCAGCCCAGGCCGAAGGCATTGACGTAAACGGCCCACTTGCCGGCGGCGAAGTCCGTCGAAGCCTGGGTGATGCCCGCGTACTGGAGGGTGTTCGGGTGGAACAGGCCAGACGCCACCAGGTCGCGCACGTAGCCGACGGCGGCCTTGAACTCTGGCGTCTCGATGTCCTTGACCAGGTTTCCATCCGACTCCAACCGCCACTTGTTGGGCGCGCCGAACATCGAGGCATAAAAGACGATGTCGTACGCGACACCCTGGTACGAACCGGTCGCCCACCGACCGTCATCGGGATGATTGAGCTGCTGGAGGATGCGCTTGAAGTCGTCGGCGTCCTTCGGGACATACCCCTGACCGATCTCCTGGTCCCAGATGGCGGTGTTCTTCAACAGCAGGGTGCCCGGCAGGTAACGCTCGAGCGGAATCAGGTACAGGTGGCCGTCGTACACGCTGCCAGCATTGCGCCACGCAAATGTCGGGATCGACGCCAGGTTCGGATAGTCGTTCGCCGCGGCGCCGGCCAGATAGGGCGCCAGGTCGGCCATGGACTGCTCGAGAAACGTCGGAATGTGCGATCCGGCGGCATACCCGCCGTAGAAGCTCAGCAGGTCCGGCAGGTCGCCGCCGGCCATGATCGTCGCCAGCCGTGTCGAGTAGTCGGTAAACGGGGTCAGCACGAAGTTGAACGTCGCGTTCAGTTGTCGATTGACTTCCTGCCAGGCCGGGTTGCTATCTAACGCCGTCGGCGGCGGCTGAAGCTGCGGCACAAAGGCGCTGATACTGCTGCCGGCGCCGGGCGCTTGACTGATGGCTTTGACGACGTTACGCGGGTAGTTGGTGTAGCCATCCTCGTACAATGGACCTAGGCTCGGGAAGTCCGGGGGAGGACGGAGTGCCGACGGCGTGTACGCAGGGAGCAGCGTGGCGGGTGCCGCCGCGGGCGCGGACGTGGCTGCGACTGGAGCTGGCGTCGGCAGCTGCGGAGTGCACGCCGCGAGCAACGCGGCAGCACCTCCAACGCTGGCGAGCTGCAGGAACTGGCGCCGCTCCACCTTCAGACGCCGCGACTGGGCACCGAGGCGACCAGTTTGCGCTGGTTCTGCTCCAGGACGCCCTGCAGCGTGTCCAGCTCCGAGCGCGTCTCCAGCGCTCGCACACGATAGAGACGACCCTC
>JAFAWJ010001152.1 GCA_019242065.1 Chloroflexota bacterium | reverse complement strand
GAAAAGCAGATCAAGACGCGTGTCGAGGAAGTGCTCACGGACTCCGGTTTGTGGAACGAAGTCAAGGACAAACTTCACAAGTCGGGTCTGGCGCTCTCCGGCGGTCAGCAGCAGCGGTTGTGTATCGCGCGCGCGGTGGCCGTGAATCCCTCGGTGCTACTTATGGACGAGCCGTGCGCGGCGCTCGATCCCATCTCGACCCTCAAAGTCGAGGAGTCGATGCGCGAATTGAAAGACCGCATCACGATCGTCATCGTCACGCACAACATGCAACAGGCGACACGCGTTGCCGACTACACGGCGTTTATGAACATGAATCCCGAGACACGCGCCGGTCAGTTGATCGAATTCGGTGAAACGGAGCAGATCTTCGGTCGGCCGCGCGACGAGCGGACCGAAGCCTACATTTCCGGTAAATTCGGCTGACAGGCGTTTTCAGCCCAGCATCCGCAGTTCCTCCAGGTCCAGCTCGCGCTGGATCTTTAGCCAGGCCGCGTCGTCGATCGCGCCCTGGTTGCGCAGGTGCAGGACCGCCGCTCGTTCCGCGGTAATGACGGCGTGGCGGATGGTCTGGTGGTCGATCAGCTCCTGTTCGGCGGTGCTGATCTCGCCATCTGAGGTCGCGTCGCGACTGGCCGCGACCTCGCTCAGGTGCGAGGCGCGGTGCTCGTACTGCGCGCGGAGCGCGTCGATCAGCGATCGGTACGACGGCCACTGTTCCGCGAGCTCGCCCAGGCGGTCAATCGCGGCCTCCGCAGCGGTGGTCCGCGCCAGGAGCTCGTGCGGGTTGCCGACCTGCGCTCCGGTGTCGGTCACGCCCAGTCGGCGGATGAGCGGTGGCAGGGTCATGCCCTGGCCAACCAGGGTGACCAGGATGACGCCAAAGGTGACGAAGACCGCCGGGTTCCGGCCCGCCAGCGTGAACGGCAGTGCCAGTGCCGTTGCCAGGGTCACCACCCCGCGCATGCCGGCCCAGCCCACCACGAACGTCTGGCGCAGGTCGCCAGTCGTGCTCTCCTCACGATGGATTGCCCGCTCGAACCAGCGTCGGACTGCTCGGTCGGCGAACACCCAGATCAGGCGGACCACGATCACCACCAGCGAGATCAGCGCGGCAAAGACGATCAACTCCTTCAGCGACACCTCCGACAGCGCCCTCAGAATCGTCGAGAGCTGCATGCCGATCAGGATGAACACCAGGCTGTTGAGAATGAACACCACCATGTCCCACACCGCGCGCGAGCGGAGCCGTGTTTCGGAGTCCATGATGCGCGGCGCCGCCCAGCCAACGCACAATCCAGCGGTGACGACCGCCAGGACGCCCGAGACGTCCAGGTGCTCAGCGGGTAAATAGGCAGCCCAGGGCGTCAGCAGTCCGATGGTGATTTCCACCGCCGGGTCGCTGAGCCGAAACCGCAGGTGCGTCACCAGCCAGCCGACCACCAGGCCGATCAGGATTCCTCCGACACCGGCCACCACGAAGTGCACGCCAGCTTCCACCGGTGAAAATTCGGAGGCCGCCGCCGCCAGCGCGGTCTCGTATGCCACCAACGCCGTGGCGTCGTTGAACAGGCTTTCACCTTCGAGCAGCGTGACCACGCGACGCGGGACACCCAGCCCGCGCAGTAATGCGGTTGCCGCCACGGCGTCTGGCGGCGAAACGATGGCTCCCAGCGCAAACGCCAGCGGCCAGCCCAGCTCGGGTGCCAGGATGTGGGTCACCCAGGCCACCGCGACAATCGTCGCGAGGACCAGTCCGAAGGCCAGCGACACGATCGCGGGCAACTGCGCGCGAACTTCGCGGTACGACGTGTCGAAACCCGCGATGTACAGCAGCGGCGGCAGGAACAACAGAAACACCAGCTCCGGTGCCAGCTCGACGTCGGGAAACACCGGCAGCAGCGCCAGCACCAATCCACCCAGCACGAGCAGGATCGGATACGGGATGTGAAGCCCACGGGCCGACAGCGCCAGGACACAGGCGATGACCAGGAGGGCCAGGATCAGCTCGATGTTGTCCATGGCCTCAACGACGATGCTCGGGGCGGATCCGGGCGAGTGTGCGCCGCCCGCGCGTCAGGGTCGCGTGCCCACCGCGCAGTGGTACGGCTCCGCCCAGACCATGGTGCCGTCGCTGGTCGCGCGTCTGACGGCGTCGCGGAATTCGCGGGCTGGCTCGGGCGCGAGTCCGCCAGCAATTCGACCGGTGAACAGTCGCAGCCGCTCCGGTGAGCGCTGGCCCGTTTCCGCCCCGTATTGTGGACCCATGACCAGGTCGCGCAGGCCGGCCGTCGCGAAGCGCCGGTACAGGCTCGCGTCCGCACAGCCGTGTTCGTCGGCGCCCGCCCCCGCCACGCGGACGGCGGCGTGGCGGACCTCGTCCGAGACGTCGACGTTGATCCACGGCAGCATGTCGACGGCGCGAACCACCACCCCCACACGCCCTCCGGGTCGGGTCACGCGCACCATCTCGGCCAGCATCCGATCGGCATCGACTTCCTCCATGACGGTAAACGAGAGGGTGACGTCGAAGGTCTCGGCTGGCACCGGCAGCGCCTGGGCATCGCCCTGGCGGTACGTGATGCGGCCCGTAAACTCGTCCGACTGTGACAACGCGGCGGCCTCCCGCAGCAGGTAGGCATTCACGTCGATCGCGGTGATCGGATTGGTGGCGGGCGTGTGTCGCGCCAGCCAGCGGGCAATGGCTCCGGAGCCGCAGCCGATTTCCGCGATCGTTTCGAACGGCGCCGGCCGAGCCGCGTCGACGACGTTGCCGACGACATACTGATATCCGCCACGCATGCGCGCTTCGAGCGTTGGCACGATCCCCAGAAATGCACCGCCGAGGACCAGCACCGTGTAACGCTCGGCCAGCCTGTCGACGATCGCGTCCCACTGCGACGGCGAGAGGCTCAAGGGCAACAACAACACGGGAGGACCGCTGCCGCGCACCGCGTAGCTGATGCCGGCGATCTGGCCCGAGCCAGGTTGCAGCTGGACGGCCGGCACCTGCTCCTGGCTGGTCATGGCGTCCAGGAACTCGAGCAGCGCCCCGCCGACTTCCTCGGGTCGCTCGGCAACGGTGTCCGCCCAGGCCGCGGCCGCGTGATTGTGCAGTCGCAAGGCTCGCGCGTGCGGCAGCTCCCGCAGCAGATCGGGCACGACGGCCGCCTGCGGCCCGCGGTCACCGCCGATCAGCAGCACGCGCGTGTCGAAGGTGCGAAATGGCTCGGGCGACAGGCGAGCGGGAGACACCAGCGTTATCGACGCAATACGGTCGGCAAACGTGCGTGCCAGGGCGAGCGCGTCGATCGCGTGACCTGTACCGACGTGCACACGGCCAAGGTCGAGCTGCCGGAAGAATTCGCCGAGGCGTTCCTCGAGCGTGAGTGACGCGGGCGCGGGCGGCATACTGGATAGCAGCGTACCCCAACATGCCGTTGCATTCATTCGAAATGCGGAGGGAGCGCCCCATGAAGCGCAGCACAAGACAGATGAAGCGCAGCACAACACAGATGAAGCGCAGCACCAACAGATGAAGCGCAGTACTGACCGAATCCTCACCACCCACCCTGGCCGGCTCCCCAACCCGGACAACTACGCGGCGATCATGCAGGCGCGGCGCGCCGGCGACGAGCGACGCTTCGACGAGTTGACCACCGCCGCCATTCAGGACATGATCCGCCGCCAGCGCGACATCGGCATCGACATCTTGAGCGACGGCGAATTCTGGAAGGTCCGCGACCAGCGCTGGTACGACGACCGCTGCTCGGGGGTCGTGGTGCGGCCGCTGAAGCCCGGCGAGTTTGGCTTCAATCAATTGCGGTTTCGCCGCGAAGGTCGCATGCCCGAGTTCCAAGCGTTCTATGAGGTCTACGACCAGCTCGGGAACACGCCCATGCCTGGCGGTCGTCCCAATCCGCCGGCGGACATGTACCAGGTCATCACCGGTCCCATCCAGGTCACCTCCGGTGACGCCGTCCGTCGTGAGGTCCAGCGCACAAAAGACGCGATTCTGGCCGCCGGCGAACACGTGGAGGACTTTGTGTTTCCGGTGTTGGGTCCGGGGTGGCTCGGTCATACGCTCCACGACGAGTATTACGGCGATCGCGACAAATACAACTACGCCATGGCGGAGTTATTCAAACACGATTATCACGCAGTGATCGACGCTGGATTCACCCTCCAGATCGACGACCCGGCGCTGTGCACACGCAACACGCTGTACGAACCACCGCTGGACCGGGCGGAGTACCGCAAGGATTGCGAAGCGCGCATCGAAGCCACCAACTGGGCGCTGGCGGGCATTGCGGAGGATCGCATTCTGTATCACACCTGCTGGGGCTCGTTTCACACGCCGCACACCACCGACATGCCCTTTGAATGGGTGGTGGATCTGTTGCCGAAATTCAACGTGGGCGCGTACTCCGTTGAAGCGGCGGACGTGCGTCACGCGCTGGACTGGCAGCTGTTTGAGAATTTCAAGCTGCCGGATGGCAAGAGCTACTACCCGGGGGTGATCGCCCACAAGACCACCACCGTCGAACCTCCGGAGCTGGTCGCCTATCGATTGGTGCGCTACGCCAATCTGCTCGGCAAAGAAAACATCGTCGGCAGCGTCGACTGCGGCCTCGGTGGCCGCGCCTACCCCGACATCGGCTGGGCCAAGCTCAAATCCCTGGTAGACGGCGCCCGCCTGGCCAGCCAACAGCTCTGGGGCTAGAGCGTCTAGCGCCGCTGGCTTGAAACGCTGGACTCTGGCGTTAGAGCGTTTGGCGGCGCAGGCTGAAGCTCTGGCCGGTCGGCCCCGTCGGCGGCTGGGCGGCCAGAAACACCGCCAGCGGCACGATCTCGTCTGCCTCGCGAATCCGGTCGCCCGCCGGCGGACTCGGCCGACTCTCCGCCGCCGGCCGCGGCCGATAGCGGTCCAGCGTCGTCCGCACGCCGCCCGGCAGGATCTCGTTCACGTTGATCGCGTCCGCCCGCAACTCGTCTGCCAGCACGCGCACCAGCATCCACAGCGCCGCCTTCGAGCACGCATACGCCGCCACCCCCGGAGTGCCGTGATGCCCCTGCCCCGAGCCCATCATGATGATGTTCCCACCACCGCGCTGCTTGAGGTACGGGATCGCCAGCCGCGCGCAGTGATACGCGCCGTGCAGGTTGATATCGAAGGTCGTCAGCCAGTCCGCGACGTTGCTGTGCTCGACGGTGTTCCAGTCCAGGCTGATGCCATGGTTCAGCATCAGAATGTCGAGTCCGCCGGCACGCTCGACCGTCGCCGCCAGCAGCGCCTCGACCGCGCGCGGGTCGGCCACGTCGGCGGCAATCGCCAGCGCATGACCACCGTCGGCAGTGATCGCACTCGCCACCGCCTCGACCTCAGGACCGGTGCGCGATACGCACACCACCGTCGCGCCCGCCTGCGCGTAGCCCGCGGCGATCGCCGCCCCGATGCCCCGTCCCGCACCCGTCACGAGCGCGACCTTGCCGCTCAACTCAGCTGCCACGCCTATACGATAGGCTAGTCAGCGGATGTCCCCATCTGACGCGGAGCCTCTGTCACTGGCCGATCGTCTCGCTATCCGCGAGCTCATCGCCCGCTACAACTGGGCCATCGACACGCGTGACGGCGTCGGCGTCGCCGATACCTTCGTGGCCGACGGCATCTTCGACGGCGGTCGCATCTTCCGTGGCCGCGACGAGCTGATCGCCTTCGGCGAGCTGCGCGACCGTCCGCCCGCGCAGCCAGGCGTCGGTTCCCAGCACTGGGTCAGCAACCTGGTGTTCGAGGGCAATCACGCGCGCGTGCACCTGAAGTCGTTTTTCATCCGCCACAACATCGACAACGGCGTGGTGACATCGACGAACCTCGGCTATTACCGCGACGACCTGGTCAACGTCGACGGCTGCTGGCTGTTCGAGCGCCGCCGCTGGCGGCTGTGGCCCCCCACCGACTAACGCCGCCGCCCGCGACCGTGCCCACCCCCACTCCGCTGATTCGCCGCCTGGAGCCCGCCGACAAGGCCGAGCACGTCCGCATGCGCGTCGCCCTGTGGCCCGACGCCGACCCTGAGGACCTGGCCAACGACGTCGCCGAGCTCCTCGACGATGCTGACCAGGTGGTCTTCGTCGCCGAGCGCGACGACGGCGGCGGTCTGTGCGGCATGGTCGAAGCCGGCATTCGGCCCTTCGCCAACCCGGTCGACGAGCAGCCGTGCGCCTTCGTCGAAGGCTGGTGGGTGGATGCCGACGTGCGCCGCACAGGCGTCGGCCGCGCGCTGGTCGCCGCGGTCGAAGACTGGGCCCGCGCCCGAGGCTTCCACGAGCTCGGCAGCGACGCCCTCCTGGACAACACCACCAGCCACGCCGCCCACCTGGCGCTGGGCTTCGAAGAGCGCGAGCGCACCATCGCCTACCGCAAGTTTCTTTGATTTTTTGGAGGGAGTTCGCGCATGCGCGAACTCCTCACCAGGGCGCATGCGCCCTGGTGCCCAGCGGCACATGTGCCGCTGGGTGCTGACGCAACGGTCAGGGGGCTGCCGCCCCCCGCCGCCGTTCGCTTCGCTCTCTCCCGCGGCGCCCCCCCGCGCACGTGCTGGCCGCGGCTGACGACGTCGGAGCGGCGCGAGCCAGCCAGAGCGTTCCGGCGAATGGTTGACAGCATCACAACTGTCCACACGCAAAGTACCAAGCGGT
>JAFAWJ010000401.1 GCA_019242065.1 Chloroflexota bacterium | reverse complement strand
CAACCTGAAGGACGCGGCCGACCGCGCGACCGCGACCGCGCTGGTCGAATCGGCGGACGTGGTGGTCGAGAACTTCCGCCCTGGGGTGATGGCACGCCTCGGCTTGTCCGCCGAGGCGCTGTGTCGACGGCTGCCACGCCTGATCTACTGTTCCATTCCGGGCTTCGCCTCGGACGATCCGCGGCGGGACGTGCCCGCCTGGGAAGGTGTCGTCGGCGCCGCCACGGACACCTACGCGCGGCTCGACCAGATCGTCACGCCCGCCGAGAACGAGGACCCGGCGCGACCGGTGTTTACTGCGCTGCCGCTGGCCTCCAACTTCGCCGCCCTGCACGCCGCCACGGCGATTGTCATGGCGCTGATTGCCCGCGAGCGCGACGGCGTTGGACAGCGCATCGAAGTGCCCATGTTCGACGCGATGTTCGAGCTGATCGGCGCCAACGGCATTTCGGTCGACGGCGACTATCGCATGGCACGCTCGCGCGGCTCACGGACGTTTGTGTGTGCTGACGGGCGGCGCATCCTGTGTAATGCCACCAGCACACCCCGGTTTCAGCGCTGGTTTGCCGAAGCCAGTGGCGCGGCTGAACCCTCGGCGGCGCTGTTTCTGACGCGGTCGGCGTTCGAGTGGGAAACGGCGATCAATGGCGCGGGGGCGCCGACGGCCATGGTGCGGACGGCATCGGAGTGGCTGGGCAATGCGCACGCGCGGGGGCGCGGCACCGTGTGTCGGGTGGATGACCCGGAGCTGGGGCCGACGTGGATGGCGGGGGTGCAGGTGCACCTCTCGGACAGTCCAGGTGCGATTGCACCGCGGCACGTGGCGGATGCGGACCATGCGGCGATTACATCGCGGCTGGCGGCATCCGCACTGTCAAACAATTCCGTTAACACTGTTGGAGATTCGGCGTCGGTCGACGACCTCCCGTCCGAGGCGAGCCAATCGGTTACGTCGGTGGGGGACCAGACATCCGTGGCGGACGGGACGGTGGCTTCTGACGGGCCGTTGGCGGGGATCCGCGTTTTGGATCTCACCCAGGTCGTCGCGGGGCCGTGCACGGGACGCATCCTGGTGGAGTACGGGGCCGAGGTGATCAAGATCAACGCCGCCCAGCCTGACTCGCTCACCAGCGCGTTTTCCTTGAGCCGGCGGCCCACCGACCCAGGCAACCAGCAGCACGAGCACCTCAACCGCGGCAAGCAGACCCTGCTCCTGGACCTGCACGCGCCCGCCGGGCGCGAGATCATGGACGCGCTGCTGGCGCGCACCGACGTCCTTATGCAGAACTTCGCCTTCGGCCAGGCGCAGCGCTACGGTATGGGTTACGACCAGGTCCACGAACGCTGGCCGCAGCTGGTGTACTTCTCACTCAGCGCCTACGGCTACGGCGGTCCGATGCAGGCCTATCGTGGCTTCGAGGGCAACGCCCAGGCAGCCGTGGGTCTGATGGATCGCTTCGGCGGCGATGGTCCGCCACTCGGCCAGCCGTACCTGCTGGACGACTACGGCACCGGCATTCGCGGCGCCTTCGCGATTGGGCTGGGCATCTACCACCGACTGCGGAGTGGCCGCGGCCAGCACATCAACATCTCGCTGGTCGAAACGGCGACCTGCCACTCGGCGGCGTTTCTGCTGGAGTACGCGGGCAGCGTCAACTCCGAACCACGGGGCCTCCAGTCACGCGGGTCCGGTCCACTCCAGCGGCTGTATCGGGCCAGCGACGCCTGGTTCTTCCTGGGGTCCGACTCGCCGGAGCGTTTGCGGGCGGTTGCCGAGCTAGCGGACCTGGCAGGCCTCGAACCGGCCGCACTGGAGGCGGCGCTCGAAGACCGGTTGGCGACGGCAACGGTCGCCGAATGGACTGGCCGCTTGCTGACGGCGGGGATCGGGGCGCAGCGCGTGGCGCGGCTCGAGGACCTGATGCAAGATCCGTGGGCGCGGGCGCACGGCTTGAGTGTGGTTCAAGACATTGAAGGTGTTGGCGAGATGACCATGCCGGGGGTGGCGGCGCGGATGTCGCGCACGCCGCTGCGCATCGGCGCGCCCGTGCGGCCGCCAGGCGCCGACGCACCAATCATCCTCGAGACGCTCGGACTCGCGGATCGGCTGGATGCCCTGCTCGCCGA
>JAFAWJ010000640.1 GCA_019242065.1 Chloroflexota bacterium | reverse complement strand
AACTGCAACCCGCAGTTGATCGACTGGCCAGTGCCCTCGAATGACGACGCCATTCGCGCGGTACGGCTGATCGCCGGAAAGATCGCGGATGCCATCATCGAGGGTCGCGAGCAGCGCGCCGCGGTCATTGGCGAAATGCCAGAGGGTGGCCTGACCGATGAGGACATCGAGGAGATGCCGTCGGAGCTGCCAATGATGACCGAGGAAGACTTCATGATGGAGGACTACGACCTCGACGAGGACGAGGACGCCTGAGCCCATGCCAGCATCTACCCAAAACATCAAGGAGCTCCGCGAAAAGACGGGCGCCGGCATCATGGAGTGCAAGCGTGCCCTGGACGAAGGCGGCACCATGCCAGAAGCCGAGAAGCTGCTCAAGCAGTGGGGCCTGGCTACCGCCGAGAAAAAAGCCGGCCGTGAGGCCGGCCAGGGCGTCATCGACAGCTACGTGCACGCGGGTCGTATCGGCGCCATGATCGAGCTCAACTGCGAGACCGACTTCGTGGCACGCACGGACGACTTCAAGACGCTGGCGCGCGAGATCGCCATGCAGGTCGCTGCCACGAACCCGACCCGCATCAGCTCGAAGGAAGCTGAGCCTACCGAGGATGGCGACGTGCCACTCCTCGACCAACCGTATATCCGCGATCCGAGCAAGACCGTCCAGGAACTGCTCAACGAGGGGATCGCCAAGCTTCGAGAGAATATCGTCGTACGACGCATTGCCCGATTCGAACTTGGCGGCAGCTGAGTCTCCAAATGGGCGCCTGCGCTATCGGCGCATCCTGCTCAAACTGAGCGGAGAGGCGCTGCAGGGCGGCGCGACATTCGGCATCGATCCGGCGACCGTCGACAGCATCGCCCGTCAGGTCGCCGCGGTCGTGGCGCGCGGCGTCGAGGTGGGCATGGTCATCGGGGGCGGCAACATCTGGCGCGGCGAGCCCGCCGCCGAGCGCGGCATGGACCGCCCGACCGCCGACAACATGGGCATGCTGGCCACGGTGATCAACGGCCTTGCCTTGCAGTCAGGCATGGAACGCATCGGGCTGCACACTCGGGTCCAGAGCGCGGTGACGATGACTGAGGTCGCCGAGCCGTACATTCGGCGCCGAGCGATCCGGCACTTTGAAAAGGGCCGCGTCGTGATCTTCGTCGCCGGCACCGGCAACCCCTACTTCACCACCGACACCGCGGCGTCGCTGCGTGCCCTGGAAATCGGCGCCGAGGTGCTGATGATGGCCAAGAATCGGGTCGACGGTGTCTACGACGCCGATCCCAACCGCGATGTCAACGCCAGGAAGTTCGATCAGCTGACCTACATGGAGGCCCTGGAGCGCCGGCTCAAGGTGATGGATAGCACCGCGCTGTCCCTGTGTATGGACAACAAGCTGCCGATCATCGTTTTCGACTTGAGTAACGAGACCAACCTGCCGCGCCTGGTCGAAGGCGACCGCACGGTGGGTACCCTGGTTTCGTAATTCCTGAGAGATATTGTCGATGGATTCGTTCGTCCGTCACCATCCGAAGGGAGCCTAGTCGTGACCGAGACCTCACTTGATGACATCCTCAAGTCCGCCGAGCATCGGATGACCACGGCGGTCGAGGTCCTGGGCCGCGACCTCCAGTCGGTGCGCACCGGGCGCGCCACGCCAACATTGCTCGATCGCATCCAGGTCGATTACTACGGCTCGCCAACGCCGATCAACGGTGTGGCCAACATCAGCGTGCCCGATCCGCACATGGTCGTCGTCCAGCCGTGGGACCGCGGCATGATCGGGCCGATCGAAAAAGCCATCCAGAAATCAGATCTCGGCATCAATCCCACCAACGACGGTCAGGTCATTCGCCTGGTGCTGCCCCAGTTGACGCAGGACCGCCGCAAGGATCTCGTCAAACAGGTCCACCACCGCGCGGAAGAAGCGCGGGTCGCGGTGCGCAATTGCCGGCGTGATGCGCTCGACCACCTGCGCAAAGCCGAGAAGGACGGCGGCATTTCGCAAGAAGACGAGCGCCGCGCCCAGGATCGGTTGCAGAAGCTCACCGACAGCTATGTTAAGCGTGTCGACGACGTCTCCAGGACCAAGGAGACGGAGGTGATGGAGGTCTAAGCGAAGGTGTCGCTCGTGGGCGCCCAGCCCGAGTTCTATCCAAACCCACAGGCCGCACCCGAGGCGCCCCCCGAAACTGTTCCCACCCACGTTGGCATCATCATGGACGGCAATGGCCGCTGGGCCAACCGCCGCGGCCTGCCGCGACTTGCCGGCCACCACGCGGGGACCGAGAACGTTCGCCGCATTACGATCGCGTGTGCCGACGCCGGCGTCGAGGTGCTGACGATCTACGCCTTCTCGACCGAGAACTGGCGACGTCCCGCCGACGAGGTCTTCGGTCTGATGCGCCTGCTCGCCCAGCGCATCGACAAAGAGGCCGCGGAGCTGCACCGCAACAACGTCCGTATTCGGCATATCGGCGAGCTGCAGGGTGTCCAGCCCCGGCTCGCCGAGCGGGTGCGGGCGGCGGTGGCGCTGACTCGCGAAAACACCGGCCTGGTGTTGAACGTGGCGTTCAACTACGGCGGTCGCCAGGAGATTGCGCGCGCGGTGCAGCGCATCATGAGCGCCGGCATTCCCGCCGAGAACCTCACCGAGGAGCTCATCGACCAGTATCTCGATACGGCGGGGCTGCCTGACCTCGACCTGGTCATTCGTACCGGAGGCGAGATGCGGCTCAGCAATTTCCTGCTATGGCAGGCGGCGTATGCCGAGTACTATTCAACTCCGATATGCTGGCCCGACTTCGGGCGCGAGGAGCTGTACCGGGCCTTCGCGGAGTTCGGGCGGCGAGCCCGACGGTTCGGCGGCCTCAGCTAATCGGACCACTGGCCCTCCGGGTCATCAGCGGCTTCGTCGCCGTCCCGCTCCTGCTGGCGATCGCCTTTGTCGGCAATCCGATCTACGGGATCTTTATCTCAGTAGCCACCGCGTACGCGGCCATGGAGGTGCGCTCCATGCTGCGCAAGGGCGGCTACGTGCCGCTCGACGGCCTGCTGGTGGCCCTCGCCGCCGCCTTGCCCCTGTCGGCGTGGCTGTCAGGCTTCTGGTCCAGTGGTGCGGCCTTCTTGCCTGGTGGCATCCCTGGTCCAGATCCTGTCCTCGTCTTGACCGCCGCCCTGATCTTGAGTCTCGCCTGGCTGGTGTTCCACTCCACCGAGCGCGCCCTGGTGAACTGGTCAGTCTCCCTGTCGCTGGCGCTGTACCTGGGTGGCTTCATGCTCTTCTACGTACCGCTGCGCGCGCAGCCCTCGATCTTCCCCGGCTTCTGGGTGATGGCGCTCCTGGTCCTCAGTTGGGTGTGCGACAGCAGTGCCTTCTTCGTCGGCCGCGCCTACGGCCGCACGCGCCTCGCACCCGAGATCAGCCCGAACAAGTCAGTCGAAGGCGCCGTCGCCGGCCTGATCGCGCCTGGCCTGGTCGGCCTCGTTGTCGCCGTGCCGCTCGGCGTGCCAGCCGTGGTCCTGGGTGGCTACGGGCTGGTCATCGCCATCGGCACGATCGTCGGCGACCTGATCGAATCGCTGATCAAGCGGCAGACGGGTGTGAAGGACTCGGGCGTGCTGATCCCCGGGCACGGCGGCTTGCTGGATCGGATGGACAGTCTGCTGGTGTGCGCGCCGCTGGCCGTCCTGTACCTGCGCGCGCTGTCCGCGGTCAGCGCGTGAAACGCATCGCGCTGCTCGGCAGTACGGGCTCCATTGGCCAGCAGACGCTGGATGTCGTGCGCTGGCACCCTGACGAGTTTGAAGTCGTCTCGCTGGTGGCCGGGCGCCCGTCGCCGCAATTCGAGGCCCAGGTGGCCGAATTTTCGCCCCGCCATACCTGCCTGACCAGTCAGGATGGCACCGATCGACTGCTGGATCTGGCCACCGCTCCCGAGACGGACCTCGTCGTGGTGGCGACCAGCGGCACCGTCGGCTTTCGTCCGACCATCGCCGCCCTGGACGTTGGCAAAGCGGTGGCGCTCGCCAACAAGGAGACGCTGATCATGGCTGGGCACCTGGTAACCGAGGCTGCCACGCGCTCGGGTGGCTCCCTGCTGCCCATCGACAGCGAGCACAGCGCCATCTGGCAGTGTCTACAAGGCGAGGAGCCATACTCCGAACGGGTCAGTCGCCTGCTGCTGACAGCCTCCGGCGGCGCGTTCCGCGATCGTGCACCCGAGACGCTGCACGACGTGACGCCCACTGAAGCGCTCAAGCATCCCACCTGGAGCATGGGGCCCAAGATCACCATCGACTCCGCGACGCTGATGAACAAAGGTCTGGAGGTGATCGAGGCGCACTGGCTGTTCGGCCTCAGTTTCGACCAGATCGAAGTGGTCATTCACCATCAGAGCGTGATCCACTCACTGGTGGAGTTCGTGGACGGCTCGGTGAAGGCGCAACTGGGTTTACCTGACATGCGGCTGCCGATTCAGTACGCGATGGCCCACCCGCGGCTCCTGTCGACGCCGGGGGAGCGGCTGAACCTGGCGAGTGTGGCGCAGTTGACCTTTGCGCCGGTGGACGCGGTGAAGTACCCGTGTCTCGGGCTGGCGTACGCCGCGGGCCGTGTCGGCGGCACGTGCCCGACGGTGCTGAACGCGGCCAACGAGGTGGCAGTCGCGCGCTTTCTGGACAACGACCTCAAGTTCATGGACATTGCAAGGTCGATCGACGCCGCGCTCCAGGCCCACCAGTCGTGTCCCGCGCCCTCGCTCGAAGAAGTCCTGGCCGCCGA
>JAFAWJ010000390.1 GCA_019242065.1 Chloroflexota bacterium | reverse complement strand
GGCGTCCGGTGGCGGTGGGGACTCTGGGAGCGAGATCTCCGGCGGGGCCGGCGGAGGCGGCGGCGCCGGCACCTCGTACTACCAGCCGGGCAAGGTCAACAACCCGACCATCGGGGTCAGCCAGGCAAGCGGAGATGGCATCGTCATCCTCATCGCGTGGAACTGACCAGGTGATCTCGCTCAGCCAGTCGCGGCGCACGCCCGTCTTCAGAACCCATGCTCGGCTTGAGTGTCAGGTCAACCCAAGGTGTCCACGACATATCCTTCGGTGCCGCCAGGACCGCGCCACGCCCACAGAACTCACCACGGCCACGGGTCGGGCGCCGACGAGCATCGAACTGGCTGTTTCAGACGGTCACATTCGACGAGCTCTGGTGGATGGCGACGATCCTGGTGTTCGCGCGCATGCTGCGCACTTGCGACGCACAACTCTGGGTAGCGATTGTCGCCCTGCTCGGACTCGGTCTGGAAACCAGCTGACCATCGCCGGGCTCGGCGTGGGGCTGGCCGCCGCAATACTGGTCACCCCCTTGCGCCGCCAACTCCGCACGCCGTGGCCGTGGCTCGGCCTGTGCGCGGCGGCGCTGCTGTTCGCGCCGTTTCTGGCGTGGCAACAGGTGAACGGCTGGCCAACCCTCGCCTACCTTCGCACGCACTCCGAAGTGATTCAGGGCGCAGGGCAGGGCTTGTCGCTGAACTTCGACAGCGGCGGAGCGTTGTCGTTTCTGGAGCTCCAACCTCTGCTGATCGGTCCACTGACGCTGCCGATCTGGCTGCTGGGGTGGTACTTCGTGTTCCGTAGTCCGCACTTTCGTCCGCTCGGGGTGGCGACGATGGTCGCCTTCCTGGTGTTTTTGCCAGTCGGCAAAGCGTACTACCCGGCGCCACCGATCCCTGTGCTGCTGGCGGCCGGCTGCGTGCAACTGGAGGTCATCGCCGAGCGTCGGAACTGGACCCATCTCATGAGCCTGGCCGGCGGCTTGATGCTGGTCCAGGCGGTGGTCAGTTTGCCAATCTCCGTGCCTGTCGTCCGCCAGGCGTCACTGGCACGCTTCGGGCTGGACAGGTTCCGCAAAGACTACGCGGATACGGTCGGCTGGCCGCAGCTGGTTGGCCAGGTGGCCGTGGCGTATGCGCAGCTGAGTCCGGTGGAGCAACAGTCGAGTGTCATCCTGGCAGCCAACTATGGAGAGGCGGGCGCGATTGACCGGTATGGCCCGGCGCTTGGGTTGCCGCCTCCACTCAGCCCGAACCTCACGTACTGGTACTGGAAGCCCGCGCACGTCACGGCGCAGTCGGCGATTTTGATTGGATTTGACGCGGCCACGGCGCAGCGGCTCTTCCCTGATGTGAACCAGGTCGCGACGGTACAGTCGGTGGACGGCGTGCACAATGAGGAAGTCGGCCGGCTCATTCTGCTGTGCCGCCAGCCACGCGTGGCTATCGACGTCGCCTGGCCATATCTTCAGAGTTTCAACTGAGCGAGTCGGCGAGGCGCAGATTGGTTGCTACGCTTACTCACTTCTAAGTTGGCCGTGTCTCACCCGTGCTGGCGGCGGCACTTGCTTCTGTCGGGTTCGAGGTACTGGTCCGCCCGTAGCTCACCGCGGCGGTGACGGCTGGAGGCAGTAACTGTACGAGCTGGGGGTCGGGGACGGCTCCGAGGGCGTCGTTGACAGTAGAGAAGGCGAGTCGAAGCGCAACAAAGGCAGTGATGGCGAAAATTTGCTGGTCGGTGAGTCCGACGTCTCGAAGCTTCTGGATTTCGGCGGGGGTGGTGGCGTTGGGATCGGCGACGACCCTGCGGGCCCAGGACGCCATCGCCTTCTCCTGGTCGGTCAGTTCGGTGTCGGTTCCGTTCAGGACACTCGCGGCGACGGTGGGGTCAGACACGCCGGACAGCTTCCCGCCCCAGGCGAGCGAGCAGTAGGAGTCACCCAGCGTCGAGGCCGTGGCGGCGACGAGAATTCCGCGCTTTCGAAAGTCCAGGCCACTGGGCTTGAACGCTCGCGACATGAGCTCGAAGAGTCGATTTACCGTCTCCGGCTGGTAGGACCAGAGCCGGGATACGTTCCACACGTAGCCGCTGTCGGCAAGGTCCACGTCAAATAACGCTTGACCTTGCGGGGTGACGGGCGGCTCTTCGAGAAATCCAGCAGTCATGGTCGACAATCCTCCTCGGGCTTGTAGGGCGGGTACCCGACGACCTTGATCTCCGCACCCAGGCGCCGTCCGTGCCGAGCCCACCGGGGTGCCCGAATATCGGGCTGCCGATGAAACCGAGCTCGGCCAGCTAGTGGATCGCCGAGGAATTTTGATTCGATCGGGCCAGATCAGGAGCTATCAGCTTCCGCAGCGACGACATGCGTTCGGCGCGTATGGTACCGGGCCACGCGTACGTCACGCGCCGACTGGCGAGGTGATCGAGTCGGCGGCGATGGTCACCAGCAGCCGGGTCTCGGGCACGCCGCGACGTCGGGGCACGGCCGAGTTCGCGTTACCCAGATCACCGGTTGCACGACGGCCTCGCGCCGATGGTTACTACCGGTGCGATCCAGCAAGCGCTTGCTCACCGTCGCGCGAGCGGTGAGACGCGCGCGTACCCGCGAGCATCGGCGCCAAATACTGAGCCTGCTGCGACCCAGACGCGGTCGGCCAACACACTCGAGCCAGTCGCGTCGCCGCCGCAATTCGAAGGCCCTGGCAGCTACCCTGCACAGGTGCGGGCGGAATCACAATGGCGCTTCTCGCCACTCGACGAGGCAGCAGCGGCGGAGATCTGCGGTTGGCGCTACCCCGAGCCGTATGCCGAGTACGACCTCGGTGAGGGAGCGATCCACACGCTCCTCGATCCGACGAATTCATATTTTGGTGCCCGCGATGCAGAGGGTGCACTCGTCGGCTTCTGCTGCTTCGGTCCTGAAGCGCAGGTGCCCGGCGGCACCTATGACGACAGCGCGCTGGACGTGGGGCTGGGTCTGCGTCCCGATCTGAGCGGAAAGGGAGCAGGGGCGGCGTTCGCACAAGCAGTGTTGGCCCTCGGTTGTGACCGGTTCGCCGCAGCGTCATTCAGGGTGACGATCGCCGCCTGGAATACCCGATCGCTCCGTATGCACGAACACTTGGGGTTTCACAGGACCAGCGCCTTTCGGCGGACCACCGACAACCGGAAGTTCATCCAAATGGTTGAGATCGAGCGCGCGTGGGCCACTACTTCGTGAGGCGCGCCTGCTCGAATGACGCGATGCTCTGCACGCTGGGAGATCCACGCCTCCTAGCGCGCTGCCGGTGACGGAGTAGCAAGTCCGGTACCGGCTGGCGACCGTAACCGCAGCACTCGCAAAAAGGATGCGGCCTCGGAGTCCTCTACGGCAAGGCAGCGTGCAGGATCGATTCCGAGCCGCTGCGCAGCT
>JAFAWJ010000378.1 GCA_019242065.1 Chloroflexota bacterium | reverse complement strand
CCGCCTGAGCGGAGAAGAACACGCCGCGCAGATTGACGTCCACCACCGTGTCCCAGTCGTCCTCGGTGACATCCAGCGACGCCTTGCGGACGTTGACGCCGGCATTGCAAATCCCGATGTCGAGTCCACCCAGTCGCGCAACCGTGTCGTCCACCGCGGCCCGAATGCTCGCCGGTCGGCGTACATCCAGCGCCACACCGGCCGCCTCGGCCCGTCTGCTCGTTTGCAGCTGGCTCACCAGACTTGCAACCTGCGACGTTCGATCGGGCAGGTCCGCCACGGCCACCGCCGCGCCCTGGTCAGCCAGGGCCGTTGCGATGGCGGTGCCCAGGCCGCCGCTGCCACCCGTGATCAATGCGACTTTGCCCTCGAGGTCTTGCATGTCGCCGCCATAGTGCCACCCCCCCGGTCCACCACGGGGCGACGCTGAGCTCAGGATCAGCCAGTCACGCGCGAGCTGGTGCTGAGCCTGGTGCCCGGCGCGCGCGCAGCAGCTTCCTGACCTCCCGTACCCTTGGGAGATGGCCACGAACAGGCGCGAGCTGATCGTCTACGTTGGGTGCTATACGACACCAGACAGGTCCGGGCGCGGCGAAGGCATCAGCGCCTATCGCATGGACGCAGACTCAGGCGTTTGGCAGCCACTCGGCATCGTGGCGAGCGTGGCCAACCCCTCCTACCTGGCGCTGCACCCCAGGCAACCGGTCCTGTACTGCGTCCACGGTGGCGAGATGAGCGACGTCAGCGCATTTGCGGCCGGTGCCGACGGCGCCTTACGCCAACTGGGAACGTGGTCCTCGGGGGGAGAAAACCCGGTTCATCTGGACTTCGATGCCTTCGCGCGCTGGATGGTGGTCGCCAATTACACGGGTGGAACCATCGCCGCCGCTCCCATCCACCCCGACGGGAGCCTGGGCAGTCTGAGCGACCTGGTGAAGTTCGCCGGTCCGGCTGGACCAGATCCGGTCCAGCAAGGCTCGCCACATCCGCACGACATTCCCTTCGATCCATCCGGTACGTTCGTGGTGGTCCCAGATAAGGGACTGGATCGTGTCTACGCGTTCGCTTTCGACGCGGACGCCGGTCGATTCAAGCCTGCCAATCCGCCGTTCGTTGGCGCCGAGCCCGGCGCGGGTCCGCGGCACGTTGCATTCCACCCCACACGGCACTGGGCGTACGTCGTCAACGAGCTCAATTCGACGGTCACCACCTACGGTTTTGAGAAGGGTGGCAACGGCATGGCGCCCCTCCAGACCGTCGCCTCGGTGCCGGCGGACCTCGAGGTGCGCAACACCGGGTCGGAGATCCTGGTGCATCCGTCCGGGCGTTACGTGTATGTGTCGAATCGTGGACACGACAGCGTCGGGATCTTCGAGGTCGACGCCGCGGACGGCGTGCTGCGGCCGATCGCCTGGTGTCCCACCGACGGCAAAACACCGCGGGCGATGGCGCTCGATCCATCAGGCAACTACCTGTACGCCGCCAATCAAGCCAGTGACACAATTGTGAAGTTCCAGGTCGACCCCGCCACCGGCCAACTGTCACCCACCGGCCAGTCAGTAGTCACTGGCTCGCCCTCGTCGATCGCCTTCCTGCGGCCAGCCGAGAGCTGATCAGGTTCACCACCCGCGACTCCCGTCTTGTGCCAGTCACGGCGAGGTACAACTCACCCACATGCACACCCATCCTGTGCCCCGCCGCGCCTTCCTCCGCTTCGCCAGCGCCGCGCTGCTCGGCGTCGCCAGCAGCCCCGTACTCGCCGCCTGCACGACCGCAGCCCCCACCCCGTCCGCCACAGCCGCGACCACCGCGGCCACGGGGGGCAAGGTCCAGCTCCCCACCTACACGCCCCTCCCGAACCTCCCGGCCGCCGACCTGCCCGGCACCCCCGACGGTCTGCTCGCACCCGGCTACCTGAAGTATCCAACCAATCTCATCAAGTCCGTCCCCCAGCCGCCAGGCAAGGGCGGCGACGTCAACGCCCTGACCGTCTCGCTCAGCCCGGCGCCCACCCCGCTCGAGAGCAATCCCGCCTGGCAACAGGTCAACAAGGACGTCGGGGCGACCCTGCGCATCCCGTCGATCTCCACCGCGGATTTTCCGACACGGCTCAACACCGTCCTGGCCGGCGGCGATTTGCCAGACATCGTCGCGGTCGCCATCTTCAGCACGACGCTGCCGAACACCGGCGACTTCCTCACCTCCACCTGCGCAGACCTGACCCCGTACCTGAGTGGCGACGCCGTCAAGGACTACCCTAACCTGGCGAACCTGCCCTCTACCGCCTGGCCGTCGATGGTCTACAGCAACAAGATCATGGCCGTGCCCGTCTCGGCCGGCGGCGTGCGCCAGTCGCCACTCCTGCTGGCGCGCGGCGGCGACCTCGACAAGGCCGGCATCACCAGCATTACCAGCCCCGACGACTTCATGGGCGTCTGCAAGCAACTGAACAATCCGGGCACGCGTTGGGCCCTCGGCGCCAACACGCTGGTCAACTGGCTGGCGATG